>NZ_WBYY01000044.1:0-21148 GCF_048985645.1 Exiguobacterium sp. A1_3_1
TGTGTCTCGACTGAGGAAAGGGCGTGAAAAGACGCGTCATTCTTTTTGAGTCAGCCTTCTTTTTCGTCGTAGTGCTCCTATTATAAGGATATCCGGGACGTTGCCAATTTGTTTAACTGTGACTCGGATACGGCTGGAGCGGAATAACGAATGTGTCCGTGTTCGACATGATACGGGGTCTCAAGCAAATCTTCTTCGAAATAATCGGCAGTACTTGCCATATCGATCGGATAAGCGAGTCCAGGCAGTGTTGCAAAAGCAAGGGTCTGACGACGCCCGATACCGCTCTCGAACATCCCACCGAGCCAGTAGGGTGCTTTTGTTCGAAGGGACAAAGCGTTCGTCAGTCCACCGACGCGTGCCGGCTTGATGTTCAGAATCTGACCGGCGTGGAGCGTCTTCATCAACTCGGCATCCACTGGAGCGACGATGGATTCATCCAGACAAATCGGTGTCTGTAAGAGTCTAGCGAGATGTTGATGTCCGGACCAATCCGACGCTGCGAGCGGCTGTTCCATCATAACGAGACCGAATGAATCCCACTGTTGTAATAGAGGAAAGTCTGCTTCAGTGAAGCTACCGTTGGCGTCAAACATCAAGGGAGCATCAGGGAAAGCGGCACGCACCTGCTCAAGAACGACGGTATCCGTCGGAGCGAGCTTCAGCTTGATCCGTCCATACCCGGAGGCGATCGCTTGTCCGACGGCTTCGACGGTCTGTGCTGCGGAAGCCCGTCCGAGTGCTTTCCCACAAGGTACGAGGGATGATTCATCACCTCCGAGATACGTGGCAAGCGATTGACCGGCAGCTGCTGCGAATAATTCATAAATCGCTCCTTCAAACATCGCTTTTGCCATCGGATTACCTTGCACGATGCGGAAGCGATCCGTAACGTCTGCTGGATGATGGAGCGGTTGTTCAAGTAACCGATACAGCAGCGGAGCGATTCCTTTGAGGGAGTATTGTGTTTCCGATGTATACCACGGTGTATCGAACGCGACTCCTTCCCCGTAACCCATTCGTCCTTCCGAATCGGTCAGGCGCAAAATCGTCGTCCGGCGTACTGTCAGCGTCGAGAGGGCAGTTTGCATCGGACGACGAAAGACGAGCGGAACATCGAATAGTTCGGCGGAACGAAGCGTGATGCTCATAATGACTCCTTCAGTTGCTTCCGCAATAGTTTACCGTTCGCATTGCGTGGCAGCGCGCTATGATAGATATAATCAACCGGACATTTATATTTAGCGAGCAATTGACTGATTTCCGTTCGGACGGTGGCTTCATCGAGTGTACTGACGATGAAGGCGACCGGAACCTGTCCCCATTTAGCATCAAATCGTCCGACGACACCTGCTTCTTGAATTCCATCAATCGAGAGAAGTGCTGATTCGACTTCAGCTGGATAAATGTTTTCCCCACCTGAGATGATGAGGTCGCTTCGACGATCGAGGACATAGAGGTATCCGTCGGCGTCCAGACGTCCTAAGTCACCAGTCTTGAAAAAACCGTCTGCCGTAAACGCTTCTGCCGTTTTCTCTTCCTCATGAAAATAACCTTTCATGATCGTCGGTCCTTTGACTTCGATTTCTTGATGACGTGTAATGCGAATTTGTGTCGGATGAATCGCTTGTCCGGCCGATCCAATCTTTCGTAAGGCATCCTCAGGCAAGAGGGTTGCGATTTGAGAAGCGGTTTCCGTCATCCCGTATGTCTGCATGACCGGGATATTGCGGTCGAGTGCACGCGTCAGAATCGGTAATGGTACAGGACCGCCTCCTGTCAGTACGACGCGAAGTGCGTGGCGACGTAGCCCGGCTTCGAGCAGTCGATCAAGCATGACCGAGACGAGTGAGACGTGGGTGATCTTTTCCGTCGTAATCCAGTGTAAGGCGCGTTCTGGCGAAAAATGTGGCTCAAGAATGATTGGTACTCCATAGATGACTGCCCGATAGACGACAGCTAATCCGCTCATATGGAACAGCGGCGTGACGATCAAAAAACGATCCTCTGGCAGTGATCCGATATGACGCGCGGCGTTCGTCGCACTCGAAAAATGATTCAACATCGTTTGTTCGACGGCTTTCGGATGTCCGGTCGTACCACTCGTAAAGAGCATCGATTGGACGTATTGCTTGGGCATATGGCGTATTAACAGGTCAGGTGCTTCTTTTTCATAAGAGAAAGCCACGCACGGAATCGCTGTATCAAGTGACCGGTCCGTCACGATGAGCCGTACATCTGCCTGTTTGAATTGACGCAACACTTCTGTCTGCGTCAAACGTGTGTTGATCGGGACGACGGTCAATTCAAGCAATTGAGCTGCGTGAAGTGCGACGATGTAGCGCGCACTCGATGGACCGTAAAGAGCAATCCGGTCTCCACGTGTCACGATCGTCGCCCATGTGCTTGCTAAGCGATGCGCGCGTGCATATAGTTCGGACCACGACCAACGCTCTGTTTCCGTAATGAGTGCGATGTCATCCGGCTGTTCTTTTGCCCGTGTATAGATCCAAGGATACAAAATAGTCACTTCCTTTTGAGATGAATATACGAAAAAGGTTCAATGTCGTAAGACGATTGAACCTTTTTTTCATTATGGGAAACGTGGGAACTGTCCGAAGTCCGGGTTGCGTTTTTCTTTGAACGCATCGCGTCCTTCTTTTGCTTCGTCCGTTGTGTAGTACAACAACGTTGCATCTCCTGCGAGTTGCTGAATCCCTGCAAGACCATCTGAATCAGCATTGAATGCCGCTTTGAGAAAACGAAGAGCCGTTGGTGAATGTTGAAGGATTTCAGCACACCATTGAATCGTTTCTTGCTCGAGATCTGCGAGTGGGACGACCGTGTTGACGAGTCCCATATCAAGTGCTTGCTGTGCGTCATATTGACGGCAGAGGTACCAGATTTCACGCGCTTTCTTGTGTCCAACAACGCGTGCGAGGTAACCAGAGCCATATCCAGCATCGAATGAACCAACTTTTGGACCAGTTTGTCCGAAGCGGGCGTTGTCTGCAGCGATCGTCAAGTCACACACGAGGTGAAGGACGTGTCCGCCGCCAATCGCATAACCTGCGACCATAGCGATGACTGGTTTTGGGATGACACGAATCAAACGTTGAAGATCAAGAACGTTCAAGCGTGGAATTTCATCGTCACCGACATATCCACCATGTCCACGTACCTTTTGATCTCCGCCAGAACAGAATGCGAGATCGCCTTCACCTGTTAAGATGATGACGCCGACATTTTGATCGTCACGTGCACGTGAAAATGCGTCGATGAGTTCGTGGACCGTGTGTGGTCGGAACGCATTGCGAACTTCAGGACGGTTGATCGTGATTTTCGCGATCCCGTTCCATTGTTCATATTTGATGTCTTCATAGCTGCGGGCTGATACCCATTCCGGAGCATATTTCATGTGAATTCCCCCAATATGTTAGTGATGAATAAGTAGATTCTCTACCATTGTAACAAACTTTTGCGGTTGGTCGATATGTGGGGCGTGCGAAGCGTGCAAAATCACGTGAATTTTTTCAGGTGATGCCGCTCGTGAAGCGATGGCACGGAATTTTTCATCCTCTGCCCCGACGATCCAATCAATCTCTTTCGGAAGGCATGACCATAGGGATGGCATGCTTCCTGTACCTTGTGCACGTAACGAAGCACTCAGACCTTCCACCGTTTGGGACAGGCGCTCCTGACGCAGTCGCGTACGTTGCGATTCCGGCAGAAGGGCTTGGGGTTTAAATAGTCCAAGTGTCTCCCAGTGATCGATGAAAGCTTCGAGTCCGCCTTTTTCGAGTCGCTCCGCAAGCACTCGATCGGATGTACGACGTACTTTTCGCTCGATTGCCGTCTTGATACCCGGTGTCGTACTAACAGCGATCGTCCGAGCGATTTGCTCAGAGACGACGCTCAGCATTAAAGCGATTCGTCCACCCATCGAATATCCGAGGACGATCCATGGCTCGGATCGCATAGCGAGCAGTGCCTCGAGATCCTTGACCTGTTGCGTCAAACGCATTCGTTGCTCAGACGCCGGTGTCGTTTTTCCATGCCCCATCAAATCAAGGCGATAGACGGTGAAGTGAGTCGATAAATGCTCACTTAGCATGTCCCACGTCGAGAGCGAGCCTGTAAAACCATGAAGCAATAGGAGCGGTGGACCCGATCCCTCGATTTTCACATGATACGTATGCCCACGCAAAATCATTGGAACACCTCGGCTAACGCATGATTCGTCACGTCCCAGATCGAACGGTGCATCTGTACGTTTTCTGTTCGTGTCGTCTTGACTTCAAGAATCCGAGTGACGTTCGTCTCTTCCGCAAGTGCTTGACGTAACGCGGCGATGGAATCGATTGCCTGATAGGTTACGCCATATCCGGAAGCGAGAGAAGCGAAGTCGAGATGCTGCGGTGTACCGAAAAGTGGTTCGAACACCTCTTGCTCGAGTTGCTGTTGTGGTAAAAAGCTAAATATGCCACCACCCGCATTGTTGACGAGAATGATCGTTAACGGAAGCGTCCGTGCTGTCATCAGACCGTTGATATCATGAATGAACGCTAAGTCGCCGACGAGTAAATAGCGGTGTGTGGCGTCAAACGTTGCTCCTAGAGCGCTTGAGAGAATGCCGTCAATTCCGTTCGCACCTCGGTTCGCGAGTAGACGAAGCGGTGTTCCTGTCGGTAGGAACGTATCGACATCCCGTATCGGCATACTGTTCGAAACAAAGAGACTTCCGTCCTGTAACGTCGTCAACGCACGGACGACGTTATACTCCGTCATCTCCTCTTGATCGATTGTCGCAAAAGCAGCGGCGACGCGTCGCTCCGCCTGTTGCAACAGTGTCAGATACGCAGGATCATGCGGAACAGATATATAATGCGCGAGTTGTCGCGCGTGACCAATTACGAAATCCGAATGAAGCTGTGGATCGCGCCAGTTTCCTGGATGACCGACGACCGTCGTCGGAATCTCCCGAGACCAAAGCAGATAAGGTTTTGACGTCGGCATGGCACCGAAACGAATGATTCGGTCTGGTCGGACGTGCTGAGCGGTAGCGGGATGTTTGAGCCATGTATCGTAATAGGCAAAAACGTGAGCATCATGCGATTGTCGTCCTTGACTGAGTGGATCCGCCAATACCGGAATCCCTGCTTGTTTCGCATACGAGATGACAACCTGACTGTCCGCCGCAGTAAGTTGTGGTCCAAGTACAAAAAGAAGACGCTCTTCTTGAAGTGCGGTCGCTAAAGCGTCGTTTACGCCCGGTGTCGGTTCAGGTAAAACACCGACCGGGCGTCCTGTCCGTAAGGGATCGAGTTCCGGCACGAGTGGTTCACGTAACGGAACATTGATTTGAACCGGACCAGCTGGTTCCGTTAGAGAGAGTAGGGTTGCGCGTTGTGCAACATGAGCGACGTAAGGAAGGCTCGCTTCTTCTGCTAACGGAAGATCAAACGCATGCCGAACCTGCTTCCCGTACAGACCAACCTGATCAATAGCTTGTGGCGCACCGACATTCCGTAATTCATGTGGTCGATCGGCGGTCAAGACTATCAGCGGAAGTTCAAAAATATTCGCTTCGGTCACTGCTGAATAATAGTTCGTCGCAGCGGTACCGCTTGTACAAATCAACGCAACGGGACGAACGCGTTCTTCCGTCCGTGTTAGACCTAAAGCAAAAAAACTAGCCGACCGTTCGTCAACAAGGACGTGGGTACGGCTAGAAGGATGCAGAAAAGCAGCAATGGCAAGTGGTGTCGAACGGGAGCCGGGACTGATGACGAAGTCCCGGACACCAGAAGCGACGAGCGTATCGATTAACGTGTGCATCCACTTAGTCAACATAAATATCATCCTTTTCAATCGAACCGACGTGTCCAAGTGCTTGTACCATCGGTGATAGTTTAGTTTCCGTCTCTGCCAGTTCACTATCGAGATGAGAGCCTTCGACGAGACCGCAACCGGCGTAAAGAATGACCGCCCGTTCTGTAAACAATCCAGATCGAATGGCAACGATGAATTCCCCGTCATCCTGTCCGTTCATCCAACCAACAGGTGAACCGTACCATCCTCGTTCGAACGTTTCGATTTCTTGGATGGCATCGACTGCTAACTGCTTAGGTTCGCCCCCAAGTGCAGGTGTCGGATGCAGTTTTTCGATTAATTGGAATAACGTCACATCTTCTTTTAAATGAGCTGTGATCGGTGTATAAAGATGTTGAATATGGCGATTCTTCAAGAGAATCGGCGTATCCGGACAATCCAGTTCCTCTGAAAATACAGATAATGTCCGTTCAATCGAATCCGCGACGATTCCGTGCTCTACCCGGTTCTTTTGATCTTGTAATAACGATTGACCGAGTGCTTCGTCCATCTCATCCGTTGCGTGGCGTGGTGCAGAACCAGCGACGGCTGCCGTTTCAAGACGACGTCCACGTTTTAAGACGAGTCGTTCCGGTGTAGCGCCGATAAAGGCTTCTTCCGGATTTGGTTGGAAACAGAAGACGTAGCTGCCGGGCTGCGTATCTTCGAGTTCAGCGACGACAGCGGCTACGTCGAGTGGACGATCCAGCTCATAGACGACTTCGCGCGCCAGGACGATTTTTTCAAGTGTCGTCTCCAAGTAGTGCATCGCTTGATGGAACGAAGCTTCAAAGGCTTCATTCCCATCTCGCGATAGTCGTAAGCGCGTGACGCCTGCGGCAGTCGATGGTTGCGGTTGATTGACTTTGGCGAAATCGAGTGCGAGTTCATTTAAGATAGAATCGACTTGATCCATTGGCTCGACGCGAGCAAAAATCGTCACACGTGTCTTGCCATCTTGTTCTAGAAATAAAAACTTCGGAATCGTCATCGAAGCGTCTCCGAAGGAAGACCAACGATAATCCGGTTGTTTAAGTTCGGTAAACGAAAATCCGCTGAACGCAAATAAATCATGACCGACATGATCGCGATTCAAGTTTGCCCATTGCGATTGAATTCGTAAAAAACGATCCGTTCCTGAAGCCTGAAGTTGTTGTACGATGCCAAACCCGATGGCCCGCATCGAGCGATCAGGTGTCGCGAAATAAAATCGTTCCTCGATACCCTGTTCGAGGGAACGCATGTCAGTTGCTTCGATTTCCCATGAATACGAAGCGAGTATAGGTCGTTGTGAGGCGTTCGCCTGACTGACGGCCTGTTCGATACACTGTTTTAGCTCTTGTTGAGCGTAAGCCATACCGCTCATTGCCCCCTAGTCTATAGATACTGTGATATGTTTCACTTAATCTAAGTGTAAACTTTTTGCGGACAAAAAAGAAGGAATAAGCTATCTCGGATTGAACATTGACAGCAAAAAACGAAACCCGATACACTTAGACAGGAAAGGGGTTATTATATGAATAAATCAATCGCTGTCTATTGGCGAATGACACGACCGCATACATTAACAGCAAGTTTTGTTCCGGTCGTCGTCGGTACGGCAGTTGTCGCACCACGCGTGGAATCGATACGCTTGGATTTGTTCGTGGCGATGTTGATCGCATCGATGTTGATTCAAATCGCAACGAATCTGTTCAATGAATACTACGATTACAAACGTGGTTTAGATACGGAGGAGTCGGTCGGAATCGGTGGATCGATCGTTCGTGACGGATTCAAGCCGGGAACGATCCTAGCGTTCGCACTTACATTGTATGGCATCTCGGCATTACTCGGTGTGTATCTGTGCATCGAGACATCGTGGTGGTTACTTGTCGTAGGACTCATTTCGATGTTCGTCGGATATATCTATACAGGAGGACCGCTTCCGATTGCCTATACACCGTTTGGAGAAGTCGTTGCAGGCTTTTTCATGGGGTATATTATCATCGCGATTTCGGCGTACTTGCAAATTGGTTATGTTCCGACAGAAGCCGTTGCGATTTCGGTACCAGTCGCCATCTTGATTGGTTCAATCCTACTTGCGAATAACATTCGGGACTTGGATAATGATAAGGTCAACGGACGAAAAACGATTGCCTGTCTCGTCGGACATCGCCGTGCCGTGTACGTCTTGATCGGATTTTTTGCGGCAGCTATCCTGTCTCTCATTATTGCTGTACTCGCATTTGACGTTTCATGGTTTGCGTTACTCGCGTTATTGAGTATTCCGCTCATGATCAAAGCAGTACGTCTCTTCTGGGAAGACTTACCACCGGAAAAGCTGATGCCTGGCATGGCACAGACCGGTAAAGTGAACACGATTTTCGGACTCTTACTCGCAATCAGTCTCGTGATCGCGAATATCTAATCTTTAATCAAAGCAGCAGGCGATCCGCTTGCTGCTTTTTTAACGTGAAGATAGCGAACAGTTAGAAAAAAACTACTTCGGTTGTCACTGATTTAAAATTTTACTATAATTGAAGCAATGTGCCTGAAAGATCAAACAAGGTCGGAAATCAGGAAATATGGTTAGAGGTGGAACTGAAATGAATAAAATCGCGGTAATCGGAAAAGTATTCGTCGACATAAAAGGAACTTCGTTCGCTCCTTTGCATAAGGATGCGAAAAACGTAGGAGACATCACGTTTTCAAATGGAGGAACAGGACGCAACGTAGCACAAAATCTAGCCGTCCTCGGGAATGAAGTTCGCTTTATCTCGACGGTTACGAATGATCAGATTGGCGTGGGAGTGCTCGATGAGCTGAAATCTTACGGTGCAAATGTGGATCACGTCGAAATGTTAGAAGATCATGGAATGGGCATGTGGCTAGCTGTCATGGATAATGAAGGCGATTTGCAAACATCGATCTCAAAACAACCAGATGCCAAGTTGCTCGAAGAGGCGATTTTACGTCAATCAATCTATGCACTCGATGGAGTCGATGCCGTTGCAATCGATCTTGATTTGTCTGTTACTGTGCTCGAACGTTTGATTCATCTATGCCGTAAAATGGAGTTGCCATTGTTTGGTGTTTGTGGTCACTTGAGCGTCATCGAACGTAATCGTCATCTGCTACAAGGGTTCACTGGATTCATTTGTAGCCGAGAAGAGGCGGAAATTCTGTCTGATCTGTCGATCGTGACTGTTGAAGATGCGATTCATGTAGCGAATGAGCTAGCGAAAAAGGGTGCTCCGTTCACGGTCGTGACGATGAGTGAACTCGGGGCGGTCTACGTTGATCGTCGTACAGCGACATCAGGTCATGTCGGAACGAAAAAAGTAAAAGTCGTTGACTCGACGGGAGCAGGCGACTCATTCTTCTCTGCTGTCTTGTCTGAATTGACACAAGAAAAGTCAGCAGAAGAGGCATTGAAGCTTGGTATGAAGGTTGCAGCAGAAGTCATCGCTTCGACAGAGAATGGACTCGTTCCTGAAATGCTGGATACTCTTCAATAAGTCGAAACAATAAAAGGGAGGTGGCGTCATGCCGATTCAACGAAGTGCAATCATTTTACGAAACGAACAGGATCAAATTGCGTTGATTCGTCGGGATAAACTGAACGAAACGTATTATGTCTTTCCAGGCGGTGGGAAAGATGATGGAGAATCGTTAGAAGAAACAGCGATTCGTGAAGCACATGAAGAACTTGGAATCGACGTGGAGTTGACCGGTATTGCCGCCATCGTCCGTTTTAATGGATTCGACAATCCTTATTTTTGGGCGAAAACAATTGGGGGTCGCTTTGGAACGGGTACGGGTGAAGAGTTCGAAGAGGAAGGATCGGGTTATACACCGGTCTGGATCAAGCGTTCGGAGCTACCTTCGTTACCGATTCGTCCTCCGTCACTTGCCAAACAGCTGGCAGAAATGACAGAACCATTCTATGAATTAATCCTTTCTGAAAACGAATGAGGTTTTAGTTGAAATAAAATGGGAAAAGTATATTAAAACAATGAGGTGGTCGTTGACTGCCTCTTTTTCATGAAGGAGAGATGACGATGGCGCATTCACGCGATCCAAAAGGGCTTGCCCTGAACTTAAAGCAACGAATGTCCGATCATAACATCACGGATTATGCAGGGACACTCGCTTATTACTGGTTTTTATCCATTTTCCCAGGAATCATTTTCGTCATTTCCGTCTTATCATTCTTTGACATCGATCGTCAGACACTCGAGTCACAAATTCGCGACTTAGCGCCAGGTGGAGCCGTCAACACATTCACGGATACGATTTTCCAAGCCATCAAGGAACCACAAGGTGGTCTGTTATCGATTGGTGCGATTCTTGCTGTCTGGTCCGCTTCAAAAGGAGTCGATCGTTTGATTACGACGGCGAACCATGCCTATGGTGACTTCTCGCCCCGTGGTTTCGTCGCAGCACGTGGGATTGCCTTGTTACTCACGATCGTACTCGGAATCGGGATGTTGCTGCTGATCGTCTTGAATGTGCTCGGTGGTCCGATCATCACGTATCTTGCCAATTTCGTGCTTCCGATTGATATGGGGCAAAAAATCCTACTGACGGTCTTACGCTATGTCGTGTCGACGATTCTATTGATCGGTATCTTATCGATCTTTTACCGCGTCGCACCAAAGCGCCCGATTACATTCAAAGAAGCAATTCCAGGAGCTGTTTTTGGTGTCATCGTCTGGCAATTATTATCGGTTGGATTCGGATTTTACGTCTCGAACTTCTCGAACTACAATCAGACGTACGGTTCGCTCGGTAGTGTCGTCATCTTGTTATTATGGCTCTACTTCACAGGGCTGATCATCTTACTCGGTTCTGAATTGAACGCATCATGGGAACGGTTCATGAAAAAAGCGGATCCGAAGAAAATGGAAGAAAAGCGCTTGAAGGAACAAGCTGAACTTGATGCGATTCCGACGAATACGTTCGGATGAAGGTACAAAAAAGCCTGACTGCCATGTGGCGGTCAGGCTTTTTTGATGGTTAAGCAGCTAATCGTTTTTCAGATGAACGCTGTGGAAGACTTGGTAAAGCATCCTGTTGAAGAAGGCGTAAACCGTTCAGGATGACGAGAATCGTTGATCCTTCATGTCCGACGACGGCGAACGGCATGATCAAGAATTGTGACAAGTTCGATGCGATCAATAGGAGGATGACACCGATCGCAAGCGTGATGTTTTGTTTGACGATCCGGTTCATCTTCCGGGCTTTATGCACAGCATAGGCAAGACGACCTAAATCATTTTTCATCAAGACGACGTCAGCGGTCTCAAGCGCAGCGTCCGTTCCTTCACCCATCGCAATCCCGACATGTGCTAATGCAAGGGCTGGGGCATCGTTAATGCCGTCACCGACCATCGCGACGGTCCGACCTTCTGTTTGGTATTGTTTGATATACCGGACTTTATCTTCCGGTAGACATTCAGCGACGAAATCCGTTAATCCTGCTTCACGCGAAATAGCAGCTGCCGTGACCGGATTGTCACCAGTTAACATGATCGTTGCGATGCCGAGATCATTTAAGGCAGCAATCGCTGTTTTGGCTTCCGGACGAATCGTATCACGTAACGCATAAAGCGCTACGATCTGTGCTCCATTGCTGACATAAACGATCGTATGCCCTTGCTCTTTCAATGACTGTTCGATCGCGATGAATGGATCGTCTAAACCATCATGGAATGCCCGTTTACCGATACGATACGTGACACCATCGACAGTTGCTTCAATCCCGTATCCTGTCACATCTTTAAACGTTGATGGTTCGCGGACATCGGTTTTTAAGTGATCGACGATTGCTTGTGCGAGTGGATGGTTCGACTGCGCTTCGATGGAAGCAACCGCTTGTTGGACTGCGCGGACGTCCATGCCTTCCGCATAACGACTTTCGGTGACGACAGGTTTACCAGTTGTCAGTGTTCCCGTTTTATCAAAGACAATCGTGTCGACTTGACCGAGCGTCTCGATGTGGGCGCCTCCTTTAAAGAGAACGCCATTTTTCGCAGATGCGGCAATTGCAGATAAGGCAGCAGGTGTAATCGACGCAACGAGGGCACAAGGTGAGGCGACGACGAGAAGAATCATCGCGCGGTAAATACTTGTCTCAAATGTCCAGCCAACGACGTAATGAGGGAGGATCATCATCAGTGCGACGACGAGGAGGACGATTTTGACATAACGGCTTTCGAAACGTTCAATGAACTGAGCAGATGGAGACTGTTCACTTTGTGCGTTTTGGACCATATGAATGATTTTTTGGAACAACGATTCGTCAGCAGCTTTCGTCATCTCAATCGTCAAGACACCATTCATGTTGACAGTCGAGTTATAAACGGTATCACCTGTTTGTTTTTCAACCGGAATCGATTCTCCTGTAATCGATGCTTCTTCGATCGCGGCTTGACCTCGTACGATGACACCATCGACTGGAATCCGCTCCCCAGGACGAACATAGACGAGGTTACCGATCGCTAATTGTTCGATTCCGACGACTTCGAGTTGACCGTTTGCATTCAGACGTGTTGCTTCCTCCGGTTGTAAGGACATCAAGCTTTGCAAGGCACGTTCGTTTTTATTCATCGTGTATGTCTCAAGGGCGCCGGATAACGCGAAGATGAAGATGAGGATCGCACCTTCCATCCAGTAGCCGATGGCAGCCGCACCGATGGCAGCTAAAATCATCAACAATTCGACGTTCAACGTTTTTTCTTGATACGTCTCTGTCAATCCTTCCTTCGCTTTCGCATATCCTCCGATTACATAAGCCGATAAGTACAATGTGACATAAACGGCAGACGCCGTATTGAATTTTTCGAGTCCGTAAGCAACCAAAATCAATATTCCGCTAAACAATGCTAGAATCAATTCGTGATGCTCATCCCAAGCATGACGGAATACGGAACGCTGTTGAACATCGGTAGTAGTGGAAGTCGTCATATTAAAACTCCTTTCAAAATGTAAATGAGAAATGAAATCATTATAGAAAGAGAATGAGAATGTGATATATCAATGAGTTTAACTGATTGATAATGAGTTTCATTGTCTCTAGATTATAATTATTATTATCTGTAGAATTACTATACCATGCTTCAGTGAAAAGGAACAGGAAAGGAACTAGAAAGATGCAAAAAATTTTAACCCATCGGATTGGACTCGTCGTCTTTGCGTTACTGACGACTTTTTTGTGGGGAAGTGCGTTTCCCTTCATTAAAAAAAGTTATGACTTATTACAGATCACATCTTCCGAATACGGAGAGCAATTACTGTTTGCGAGCTATCGTTTCTTTTTAGCAGGTGTGTTATTACTTGTCGTCAGTGTCTTCGTCTTCAAACAGACGATCACACTGAAGGAGCGGACCTACGCCTATAGTCGTCTCGGCTTCTTTTTGACGTTCTTGCAGTATGTCTTCTTCTATATTGGTCTCTCTTTATCGACGGGAGTGCAAGGATCAATCATCGCTGGATCGACCTCATTCTTCCAGATGTTACTTGCTCATTTTCGATACGAAGACGATCGACTGAATCGATTTAAAGGACTCGCCTTATTTCTTGGATTCACAGGTGTCATCTTGGCTAACTGGCCGCAAGGTGGACAAGGTGTCTCGTTCGGTATAGGGGAAGGGCTGTTGATTGCGGCAATGGTTTCCGGGGCGTTCGGTAACTTGATCGCGAAAGAATACTCAGCACGTTATCCGGTGGCGCCGATGACAGGATGGGCGATGGTCATTGGATCAATCGGTCTCTTTATCGCAGGAGTCATTCTCGATGGTCATGTCGCACCGTTTACCTTTTCAACGACAAGTGCTTGGATGCTCGTGTATCTTGCCTTCTTATCAGCGACTGGATTTACGCTTTGGAACTTACTAATGAAATATAATCCAGTCAGTAAAGTGTCGTTGTTCATGTTCTTCGTACCGATCTATGGTGTC
Organism: Exiguobacterium sp. A1_3_1; assembly: GCF_048985645.1. Taxonomy (NCBI): domain Bacteria; kingdom Bacillati; phylum Bacillota; class Bacilli; order Caryophanales; genus Exiguobacterium; species Exiguobacterium sp. A1_3_1. The sequence goes on from NZ_WBYY01000044.1 coordinate 13,815, forward strand.
AGTTTATCGGCCTTGATTCTTGGCGAGACGATTCCACCGCAAGCGTTGCTTGGGTTACTCTTCGTCGTCAGTGGTATCTTAGTCTCGACGTACCTTCCTGTATGGTTTCAAAAGCGAGGTTGACGAAGATTCAGAATCGTGCAAAAATAGTTTCAATCAAAGTAACTCCCAATCGTTCGTTGCTCAAGCCGACCCGTTCGGCTTTTTTCTGTACGGTCAAGTGAAGACCGATTCGGCCTTGTCTGAAAGGCTAGTGCGACTATAAAACGGAAGGAGATGAAAACGAATGGAACGGAATGAGATCGTTCGAAAGATCATTGCCACTCGTCGTCCACGTGATGAGTTTGCCCGGTTCGTCGTAACGTGCGTCAGTCAGCAGTTGAAGGAAACCCATGGAGATGTGGATGTGGAAATCATCGAGGCGGAGAGAGGTTACGATTCAGTGTGGTCAATCAACGGTCGAGAGGTCGTCGTGCTGCTCGAGACAGAAGAGCTGAAGCGTGCAAAAGAACAGCCGTATGCGATCGACGATAAGCTCTGGCGGAGTTTTCGGCAAGAAGGAATCGTGAAATAAAACAAAGGATCTTGCGCATCATTAGCGCAAGATCCTTTGTTTTAGATCCGGGATGATTCGTGACGTTTCGCGTATCGTAAGAGAAACGCAAGTGTCGCTAGAACCAGAACGAATAGACTGAAATAAAGCATAGCTGGAAGCAGAACGAACAAGCTGCCAGCAATCGGTCCAAGGATTGAACCAAGACTAAAGGCAATCCCTGCAAGCAAGTTGCCCGTCGGAAGAAGGTGTCGCGGTAACTGTTCCGTCATATAGGCGACACCGAGCGAGTACGTCGAGCCAAGTGCCATCCCGCTAATAGCAAAAATCGCGAATAACCAACCATATCGCTCGAAGACGAAGCAAGCGATGAGGAAAGAAACGGAGCCAATCGAAAGAACGGTTACTAACGTCCGACGTTTTCCGAAGTGATCAGCAAGTCGTCCAAGTGGAAGTTGCATGATCAACGAGCTGACGACGAATGTCGTGATCAAGGTACTCGTCTCAGATAGACCGTACCCGTTACGCGTCGCAAAAACGGGAAAACTGGCATTCAGTGTGGCTTCGAGAAAACCATATGTAAAGCCAGGAAGTAACGTGAACCAAGCAGTTGATAGGACAAGTTTATACCGTGAGGCGGCGCTTTGCAGCTCCTCCGGCATGACGGATGACGGTTTTTCGTTCGGCATACGCGATAATAAGATCAGGACGATGACAGTCAATGTACCAGTCAACACGAATGGTAGCCAGTTGATGACATCGACGAGAGGTGCCGCAAGAGGACCGAGAGCAAAACCGAGACCGAATGCCATCCCGTATAGTGACATCGTTCGTCCTAACCGTTCATTTGGGGTAATGGACGTCACCCAAACCTGTGATCCATAGTGTAACGTCTGATCACCAAATCCGACGAGGAACCGTAAAATCATCCAAGCAATGACGCTTGGAAGAAGTGGAAATAAGAAAACCGCCACTGCAACAAGAGCGAGTCCAAACGAGATGACCGGAATATAACCACGTCGTCGTAGTGGACCTTCCATGAGAGGGGCGGCGACGATGACACCGATATAGAGAACGGCAGCGCTGAGACCGTTGATGAAAGCGGGGGTTCCCTGGCGTTCAAGTAAAATAGATAACAGTGGAATCAGCAGACCTTGCGTGAATCCGGAAATGAAGACGATCGATAAGATAAGAGCAAAACGACGTGACACAAGTAACGACGACCTTTCTTTTTTCTTTTAGCATAACACGCCCCGGTCTCTGAAACGGGAGACCGGGGCGTGCTTCATTTATTTTCTTGTTCAAAACGTGTCGGACGCGGCATATGCAGAAGATGTTCGTCCCAGTCTGTCTGGTCGAATACTTCATCATGTTCGATGCTGTGTGAAGCGCGAATACCAACCATCATGACGAACAAGACCATACTGAACGTACCGATGATTGCGACAATACCTACGAGCCATTCCATCCCGGTCACCCCTTTTAGAAAAACAGAATGTGTCTACTTTGTGACATTTTTCCCGGGATGCCATCGTTCAAAACCTTTTTTTAGTTTTAAAGCCGGCTGGACTGTTTTGTGAAATCAATCTCAGGGTAATATGCGTTTTTCACAAGCGCGTTCGGTCCAAGGCATTGCACCGCAGGGCAGTGACATGACAAGCTTTTATTCAGTTCTGTCTCTTGCCACTCGGCATAAGCATCATTGAAGGATGTCTCATGAATCGTACCTAGCGAAGCAAGTTCGTCACCGAAATCCGTTACGATGATCTCGCCATCAAAGATGTTGACGTTGAGACGGGAACGTCCATCAGGGTCATTGCGAACAGAGACGTTTTTCTCTTGACGCAATCGACGATGAAGTTCTAAATCCGCCTCTTCCATCGAACAAGCATAGAAGGGGAGTGTTCCGAATAACATCCAGACGTTCGGATCCCGGACGTCAAGCAAACGATGAATTCCGTCACGGATTTCAGATAAACTAGCTGCTTCGATCATTGACGCGAAGTCAGCGGGGTACATCGGGTGCACTTCATGACGGACACACCCCATATCGACGATTTCCTTATGAATCGCTTCAAGGTGTGGTAATGTCCGTTTATTGATCATCGTCTCTGCAGAAACGATGACACCACGTGCATTCAGAACACGGGCATTCTCTTTCATCGTCTCGAAAAGTTTCGTCCGTGCTTCACGTGACGGTTTTCGTTCCATCATCGCAAAGCCACCATCGATGAAATCGTCGGCTGTTCCCCAGTTATGTGAGATGTGCAAGACATCTAGATAAGGAATGATTAATTCATAACGGGATAACGGAAGTGTTAAATTTGAGTTGATTTGGGTTTTAGCGCCACGTTCGTGGGCATACTTAAGTAAAGGGACGACATACTCCTTGACGGATTTCATTGAAAGCATCGGTTCTCCGCCGGTGATTGAGAAGGCACGCAGATGTTCGATTTCATCCAGACGTTGAATGAGTAGTTCGACTGGGATTTCAGATGACTCGCTACTGGATAACATGTAACCGACGGCGCAATGTTCACAGCGCATGTTACACAGTTTTGTCGTCGTGACTTCGATGTTCGTCAAACGGACGGTGCCGTATTGTTCAATGTCACGATAAGCTTCCCACGGATCGTTTGCGATCGTGATGGGTGATGATTGTGGCATAGGTACTCCTCCTTTTTAGTGCTCCACTTCGTATCGTATGCTAAAATAACGTCGGAATCCAGCGGAAGAAAGGAAGTCTGAATAATGGGAAAAGCAAGAACTGATAAACTTGGTCAAATGAATGTGCTAAAATCAAGAATGCAGCTTCTCTGTCATACAATCGATTCACTCGATGAATCATCAGATATCGAAGATTTGGAACGACTGATCGTATCACTGGATCAACTCAAGGCGAAGGTCGTTCGATATGCGAAGGATATGAAAGAACAAGAAGAAACGAAAAAAGCGGTAGATTGAGACCGCTTTTTCATTTGCACAAACGGAAAGGATGAAATCAATGGCAACAAAAATCAAATTAAAGACAGGTGAGGTCCGTTCGGTCACGTGTCTTCGGATGGGGATCAACGGTGAAGGGATTGCAACACTCGAGCGACAAATCGTCTTCATCCCAGGACTGCTCGTCGGGGAAACGGCACAAATCGAGATCACGGAAATTCATGCGAACTATGCGAATGCAAAAATCTTAAAGCGTGACGATCGTTCACCGGACCGTGTTACTCCACTTTGCCCGGTCTATAGTGTCTGTGGCGGCTGTCAATTACAACACATGAGTTACGATGGACAATTGCGTTATAAGGAAGAAATGCTTCGCAACGCTTTCTTGAAATCAACGAAGTTGAATGTCGAAAAAGCCGATATCCGCCCGACGATTGGTTCGAAGGAGTGGGGATACCGCAACAAGTCGCAATTCGTCGTCGGGAAACAAGGCAATGAAATCGTTAGCGGTCTCTATTCTGCGAATTCGAATCGTTTGGTCGCAATCGATGATTGTGTCGTCCAAAATAAGGATACGCTTCGCGTCAACCAAGCTGTTACGAAATTACTCAACGACTATAAAGTACCCGTTTACCATGCATCAAAACAAGATGGTGTCATGCGCCATATCGTCGTCCGGACAGGAATCAAAACGGGCGAAATTCAAGTCGTGCTCGTTGCCTTTAAAGACGGCTTCCGTGATCTAGAGGGCTTATCGCGCGATATCATGGACATTCCAGGTGTCGTCTCGGTTGCACTGAACATCAATGATAAGTTGACATCACGTGTCTTCGGAGAAGAGACGGAAGTCTTGCGTGGCGTGGAACGGATCGAGGAAGAGATGGGGGAATTCACGTATCAATTGTCTCCGCGTGCCTTCTTCCAATTGAATCCGGAACAAGCAGAGCGGATGTATGAAGAAATTGCGCGTGCTGCTGCTTTGACAGGCGAAGAACGTGTCGTTGATGCATACGCAGGTGTTGGTTCAATCGGACTTTGGATCGCTAAAGGAGCAAAAGAAGTCCGCGGTATGGAAATCATTGAAGAAGCTGTCGAAGATGCCAATGCGCACATGAAGCAATACGGATTCGACCATGCCCACTACGTCGTCGGTAAGGCAGAAGCGTGGATTCCACGTTGGGTCAAAGAAGGCTGGATTCCGGATGTCTTCATCGTCGACCCACCACGCTCAGGTTGCGATACACAATTGTTGAACGCGATGATCTCGTCTAAAGCGAAAAAAATCATCTATGTCTCGTGTAACCCGCAGACGCTTGCACGCGATTGCGATCACTTGATGAAAGCGGGATACAAGGTATCGTACATTCAACCGTACGATATGTTCCCACAAACAGCGCACGTCGAAGCAATCGTCGTGCTCGAAAAAAAGAAAAAGAAAAAGTTCTAAGTAACAAGCCCGTATGCACTCTTTGAACGAGTGGACATACGGGCTTTTTGTCATGTTTGCGAAAGATAACCGAACGTCGCGTCACACTCAGCGAAGCGTTCCTTCAACCGAGCAACACGATCAACAGGAAGTGGACCGCGCTCGATCAGTTGCTGATTCAGCGCGAGGTGTTCTGGTCGAGATGTACCGATGATGGCTGTCGTGATCCCTGGCTCAAAGACCGTGAAACGAAGTGCAGTTTCAAGCCAACTGGATTCCTCGAGTGGATAAGCGAGTTGTTGCGCACGTTCCCAGTAGGGTTCGACGTACTGTCCGACCGGACGCTCCGTGAAGCGCCACGGGGCGTTACCGATTGGACGCTTGGCGATGACACCGTGATCTAGAAGGGTGGGCAGGACTTCATCGACACGTTGATCAAGTAGATTGAATGACGTTTGGAAACTGTCGAAGCGATTCGTTTCGATAGCATATGTTAAGTCTTCCCGATCACCGGAATAAGCGATGACGCGGACTTTTCCAGCTTGTTTTGCTTGTTCAAGCGCTTCGATGACATCTCCCTGGGCGAGAATTTCTCGACTACAAGAATGGAGGTGTACGATGTCGAGATGATCCGTTTGCATCGTCTGTAAGGCTTGATCGATGCCACCATGGACCGCTTCAAAGGTCCAGTCCTGCGTACCGGGAACATCGTAGCCGACTTTCGTCGACAGAATGACGTCGTGGCGACGATTCTTTAGAAATTGCCCGACGCGTTGCTCCGATAAGCCATAGCCGCGTGCTGTATCGATCAGATTGATGCCGAGATCACGTGCTTGTTCGAGTAAATAAACTGCTTCGCGATCCGTCATCTGTTCTGCGCCGATGTGACCAGCTCCGAACCCAAGCGGGGATACGAGTAGGTCGGATGTTCCAAAACGTCTTAACTCCATGAACGATACTTCCTTTCAGAAAACCTGTAGTTTTATATCGATGATGCTCGTTTTTGTTGAATACGATAGACCAGATAACCAACGAGTGCCACGCCTGCAATCGACCATTGGATGATGGATGAGGATTGCATGAACTGATGGACGGCGAACACTTCGATTAACATGGCTGGAATTTTTCCGATCGTACTCGCAGTCAGGAAAAGTAGGATGGAAATACCACTAGCAGCACTGACGATGTTGACGATGCCAGACGGGACGAACGGTAATAGCCGCAGCAAGATGATCGTCCAAAATGCTTCATGTCCTCGTTGTGCTTGCAGTTTTTGTTGCAACCGAGCGAATCGATCGGGAAGTGGGCGACGAAGGGCATACCGCAGTCCTTTTCGGTAAAGTAGAAACGCACAAACCGCACCTAGGACTTCACCGATGAAAGAGAGCAATGTGCCCATCCATAGACCGAAATAGACGAGATTCGCAGCGGTGACGAACGTACTCGGTAGGACACCAAGTACACTGACGACGACGCCGACTAAGATACTAACGAACGGAGCGAACGGTCCGAAAAGTTCAAAGGTTTGGATGACATGATGTTCCATCATTCGAATCCATCCTCTTCATCCGGAAGAAGCGGTAACTCGATGTGGACAGTCGTTCCTTCTCCAAGAACGGAGTCGAACCGGATTGTCCCATCATGACGATCGATGATGTGTTTCGTGATGGCAAGACCAAGACCGGTTCCGCCATCTTTACGCGTCCGTGATTTATCGACACGGTAAAAACGTTTTGTCAGTCGATCAAGATGCTCTTCCGGAATGCCTTCTCCTTCGTCCCGGATAAGACAATGCGTCCGGTCGCCGATCGTTTCAGTCGATAAGAAAATCTGTTTTCCAGGCGGTGTGTACCGTAAGGCGTTATCGAGTAAATTGCCGAAGACTTGCTCGAGGCGGTCCGTATCGCCTAAGACGATTTGATCCGGGTCGAGATTCATGACGAACGTGACTCCTTTTGACTGGGCGATGGGTTCCATCCGGTAAATGACATCTTCAAGTACTTGACTGAAGACAAGTGGTTGTTTCGACATCGGATAGGAATCGCGTTCAAGTTGAGCGAGATCGAGCAGATCATTGACGAGACGTTGCAGACGTTCCGTTTCCCGCTCGATGATTTGGTAATACTGCGCACGCTTTTCTTCCTCGAGCGAATCATCCTGCATCATCTCCGTATAGCCACGGATGTAGGAGAGAGGTGTCCGTAATTCGTGGCTGACGTTCGCGAGGAACTCTTTACGCTGCTCGTCGACTTCTCCGAGCGATTCCGCCATCTTATTTAATGTTTCTGCGAGCTCCCCGATCTCATCGTCTGATTGAATCGGAATCCGGTAATCAAAGTCACCTTGCGCATAAACAGTCGAGGCGCGCTTCATGTCAATCAACGGACGGATGATCGTATCGATGATTTGTCG
>NZ_WBYY01000045.1:0-20253 GCF_048985645.1 Exiguobacterium sp. A1_3_1
GATGTGTATAAGAGACAGAGATAATATCGTGACGCAGCTTCAAAAACAATATGAAATCAAACGAAAAGTCATTTCGGCCTTAATCTATCCGGCGGTCGTCTCGCTTGTCGCGATCGGCGTCGTTGTCTTCCTGATGATGAATGTCGTACCGACGTTCGCTTCGATTTTTGATCAGTTAGGCAGTGAGTTGCCTTTGATTACGAAACTCGTCGTCGCTGTCTCCGACTTTTTTGTCGCCTATTGGTGGGTATTACTATTAATTGCGTTTGGTTTGATCGGACTGTTGTATTTTAACCTCAAGAATGAGCGACAGCGTCTCTTTTTTGACCGTTTCTTGTTAATGATTCCAGTCTTCGGACCGCTGATTCAAAAATCACAAATCGCGCTGATGACACGTGGTCTATCTGTATTGCTCAATGCGTCAGTACCAATTTTAGCTTCACTTGATATTACTGAACGAATCGTTACGAATCGGATCATTCGTAAAGGGATTGCTGGTGCGAACGAAGCGATGTCGCGCGGTATTCCGATGCACGAACCTTTGGAGCGAAATAAATATTTCCCACCGCTCGTCACGCAGATGATTGCGATCGGGGAAGAATCGGGTCGGCTCGACTCGATGTTGACGGAAGTCGCGAACTTCTACGAAACCGAAGTTGAAACGACGACGGATCGTTTGAAATCGATCATCGAACCATTGTTGATTGTTGTTTTAGCCGCAATCGTTGGTGTCATCGTCATCGCTGTCGTCGTACCGATGTTTAAGATTTACTCCGATATTCAAGGAAGTTGACAATTGTAAAAACATTTACCTGTTGTTAAAAAAAGACATAAACTACAAAAAATGTGGTGCTACTATAATAGTATTCGTTTGGCTAGTAAGTCTTACTAACCAAGAACAGTAAAAAAGCACTAGGGAGGCATAATGAAATGATCGAACGTTTAAAAGAAATCTGGTTAGATGCAAAACAAATGCGCGATGAGCGCGGACTGACATTGATCGAGTTACTCGTCGTCGTCGTTATCTTAGGTATCATCGCAGCAATCGCTGTCGTCGCAATCGGTGGATTGATTGAGAACTCACGTAAGGATGCACAAGTAGCGAATGCAAAACAATTAATTTCGTCAGCGAAATTATATGTTTCAGCTGAACCGATTAAAGAAAATACAAATACAACTGTATATTATGTCGGTGACCCAGCTACAACTGATGGTAATGTACTTAGCAAATACATTGATGAATTAAATGATCCAATGAATGATGATGCAGCGTTTAAATCTGCTAGTGTAAAGGTTACGAATACTTCTGGTAAGCTTACATATGCTGTCACGTTGGTCTCAACGGATGCTACTGCAGTTACGTACTTTAACGAAGATAGCTCACCAAAGCGAGCCGATTTAGCTGGAAAGTAACCCCCCACCTCGGGGGTTTTTTTCTGAACTTTTTTGAAAGGGAGGTCGTGTCATGACGATCGTCTTCACGGTATATTTTTTCTTGTTAGGTTTGTTGATCACATCGTTTACGAATGTCGTCGGTTTGCGTGTTCCGGTCGGGGAGTCAATCGTTCATCCACGTTCCCATTGTCCGACCTGTGGACATGTGCTTGGACCACTCGAACTGACGCCAGTACTCGGATATGTAGTACTCGGTGGGAAGTGTCGTTCTTGTGGACAGGCGATTTCAATCAAGTATCCAGCGCTTGAACTACTCGGTGGAATGCTCTATGCGTATGCCTTTTGGCAGTTCGGTTGGTCGATGGAACTTGCGTTGACACTCACTCTAACTAGTCTCTTGTTTATTCTTACGATGTCTGATCTTGCCTATATGCTCATACCGAATAAAATTTTACTGTTCTTTTTACCAATTGCTTTGATTGTGCGCTACCTTTCTCCACTTGAAAACTGGTATAATCCAATTATTGGAGGAATTGTCGGATTCGTTCTATTGTTCGTCATTTTTCTTGCATCACGACGCGGTATGGGAGCAGGAGATGTCAAGCTCTTCGGTTTACTCGGGATTTTCCTTGGACCGCTTCACGTCGTCATCGCGTTGTTTGTTTCAGCATTTGTTGGTTCAGTGATCGGGCTGACGCTACTCGGAACGGGACGCGTCAGACGAAAACAACCGATACCATTCGTTCCCTCCATTGCGATCGGGACATTACTTACATATTATTTTGCGGATGATTGGGTGTCGTGGTACCTCGATTTACTGCTTTAAGAAAGGAAGAACGTACATATGACGCAACGGCGTAAAGGTACATATGTTTATTTTAATTTTACGGACGTCGCTATTTTTGGTGCGGTTGTCAAAAAAGGGGTCTTGAAACGACGTGCTGTCGTATCTCTTCCAGCAGGTACGTTACAGGGTGGATGGCTTCAACCGGAAGCGTCGCTCGATCTGATTTTTGATAGTCTATTGACGAAGTTGAAAGTTCCTCGCGGATCCAAAGCCGTTCTTGCGCTGGATGGTTCACTCGTCCTTGCACGGAAACTCGATATTCCGGAGACGATTGCGACGAATCAGATTCGGGGTTATTTATTCATGGAGATTGGTCATAGCATTGTCCTTCCTTTTGAAGAACCGTACTTCGACTACACTGTCCTTGAAGATGGTGAAAAACGTGAAATCATGCTGTATGCGGCACCGAATGAAGCACTGAAACAATATACGCAATTGTTTAAACAAAAGCATCTTCGATTAGTGGCAGCGGAGCCGCAACCACTGTCTACCTACTTTGGTCTTGAAGCGCATTATCCAGCAGCAGATACCGATACGCTACTGATTTGGAATGCGAACGCGACGAACCATCAATTGATTATCATCGAAGATCGTGTACCACGCCTGATTCGCTCAGTGGATACGTTTTCGGCAGATGCTTGGGATGTAGACGTGATCGAGGATCAATTGCATTATCGCTATCGATCAGATGATCAGACAGTCGAACTCGTCTTAGATGAAATGCTGTTAGAATTTTCGCGTGTGCTAGACTTTTACCGCTTCTCGCTCGCTCGAGAAAGCCGCGAAATCAAGACGGTTGTCCTTGCGGGAGACTTCCCGTTTCGAGATGAATTAGCGACACGATTCCGAACGAACTTTGATCTTCAGCTAGATGAAGTACCGGACATGATGACGATCGATAGTCAATCGGTTCCACGCATTTACTTACCGATCGTCGGTCTAGCCACTGCGCGACCAGATCGTATCAATCTTTTACCGGAAAGTGACGAGGCACCGAAATATCCGCTTGTCGCTTCGCTGATTTTATTATTATTTGGTGGATTGATTGGTGGTTATTTATATTGGCAAACGGATCAGTTCGCTAACCGAGTGGAATCCGTAGACGATCAGATTCAAATCGTCCGACAATTACAATCCGAATCCGATCAGTCGTCTAAACAAGAAGTCGTTCAATTGAAACAGACGGTCGAGTCGCTAGAAGAAGCACCTAAGCCAGCTGTTCCAACACTTGAGCGAATCACACGTTACTTACCGGAACGCGGATACATTCTTCAGTACGCATATGGAGCGGATGATACCGTTGCTATGACGGCTCAGTTTGAGACACTCGATGAGCTGAATGATTTTTACCGAGAGTTGCTGACCGATAAAGTGTTCTCCGGTACGACACTGGCAAGCGTTACGACAAAAACGATGAATGAAAAAACAGATGTCGTGACAACGACAACGGTTGATCCGGCGACCGGTCAAGAGATTCCAACGACGGAAATTACTCCGAATGATGACACGAAGACAGAAGAACCGCGATATATCGGTCAGTTTTCTATGGATGTCAATCCTGAGGAGGTTGTTAAGGGAGAGACCAATGAGGCAGACCCGGCAGTACCGAAAGAAGATAAGCCATCTGAGCCAGAAATTGAAGGGGACGGTCAAACACCGGATGATCCTTCAGGAGAAGTCATCTCGACAGAAGTTGAGGAGGTGCCTGAAAATTGAAGCGATATAGCAGTTACCTCCTTCTCTTTTTATCAATTCTCATCGTTTTAGGTGGCATTGGGTATTTTGGATATACGACGTATATGACACATCAAACCTTGCAACAAAAAGAGGCGACACTCAAACGAGAGCAAATGGCGTTAGAGCAAGCAAAAGCAAATGAGCAAAAAGTGGACGTGGCAGAATCGAGTTTCCTACAACAAAAAGTTCCGGTGACGGCATCGAATGATGATGTTATCGATGCGATCAACGCAGCAAGTCAGATTGCTGGAGTAAAAGTGCAGTCGATTACTTTCGGTCAGTCGACAGAGACTACACCACAATCTCCCGTAACGTCCACACCGGCTGTTGACGGAGCGATGGCGACCGAGTCTGAACAAGCGACAACGCCTACAGCGACTACTCCCGCAGCAAATGCGACACCGTTACCAGCTTCTTTGACGATTGAAGCACCGTCATATCTTGAATTGATGGCCTTCTTGAAACAAATTGAGCGAACAGATCGCATTACGATTCTTCGCCAGATTCAGTTGACTGGTCCAGAAGAACAAGGACCTGGCGGTGGCGCAATTCAATTGGAAAACGAAATGCTATCTTTCACAGTCGAAATTGAATCGTATTACCGTCCGGATTTAACGAAGTTGACGCCTGATAAACAGACGCCGCTTAAAGAAAAAACACCAAAGTCAGATCCATTTGTCGATGTGACAGGAAATTAAGATGAGTTTGGCGGTTCCTACTCTGTTAGGGACCGCTTGTTTTTTGTTAGACTAAACGATGACTCGAATTATCCGATTCGAAATTAACGGGAAAGAACGTGATACTAATGGTAACGCAACCACACTTGATCCTTGCCTCGGCTTCACCACGCCGGACGGAACTTCTAAAGCAAATTGGAATCCCTCACGAAGTCGTACCTGCGAATGTCGTCGAAGAGGCACCATTTCCGATGTCACCGCATGAGTACGTCCGTTATCTATCGCAAAAGAAAGCGCGAGCGATTACGATAGACGGCGTCATTTTGGCTGCGGATACGCTCGTCGCGATTGATGACATGATTCTTGAGAAGCCAGCAGATAGTTCTGAGGCACGGGCGATGCTTGCGCGTCTGTCAGGACGCGCTCATGAAGTCGTGACAGGCGTGACGATTCGCTTTGGTGAAAAGGAGGAGACGTTCGACGTGACGACACACGTTCGTTTTGGTGCATTGTTAAACGAGTGGATCGAAGGGTATATCGCGACGAACGAGCCTTACGATAAAGCGGGTGGCTATGGTATCCAAGCGATGGGAGGGCTATTCGTCGAGGCGATTGAGGGCGATTATTATAATGTCGTTGGATTGCCCATACACGAGATCACGAAACGTCTCGCGTCGTTTAAAATCAAGCCGATGTTTGCGTAATTCTGAAACAGAGAGGTCGGATGCTGTGATTGAATGGCCGAAGGACATGGTTCAGTTGAAAGGCTTGGCACATGCGACGACAGTCGAACTGCTCGCGTGTCTTGTCCGAAGTGGGACACGAGACCGGACCCCGCTTGAAATCGCGGAAGAATTACTGCATATCTATCCTTCGCTGATCGAACTCGAAGCGGCTGGAGTCGGAGGACTCGAAAAAGCACCAGGGGTCGGAAAGGCGAAGGCATTACAAATCATGGCGGGACTAGAACTGGGTCGTCGTCTCGTCACGGAACCGAAGTGGGTGCGACCAACGATTCGTTCACCGGAAGACGCAGCGGAGCTGTTGTTAGAAGAGATGCGTCTTTATCAACAAGAACACTTCATCTGTCTGTATTTGAATACGAAAAATGAGGTCGTTTCGAAAAAAACGTTATTCATTGGAGGATTGAACACGTCGATCGTCCACCCGCGTGACGTCTTCCGGGAAGCGATTCGTTGTTCGGCTGCGAATTTCATCGCTGTGCATAATCATCCGTCGGGTGATCCGACACCGAGTCGAGAGGATATCGAGGTATCAGAGCGGCTCGTTGAGGCAGGACGGCTCATTGGAATCAGTTGTCTTGACCACATCATCATCGGGCACGGACAATTTATTAGTATGAAACAGCGCGGATTTATGTAAGAATAACGTCTGAAGGGAAAGTTTCGTTTCTTTCCATCAGACGTTTTTTTGTGTGTTTTCTAAGGCGAACTGTAAACAAGCTGTAACGTTTTAACGCTTTCCAATGAAGGCTTTTCCGTTATAATTAGTGAAGTGTATTCTCAGAGAGGGGTTTTTTGAATAATGTTTGGATCATTCAGCCGTGAAATCGGCATTGACTTAGGTACGGCTAACACGCTCGTGTATGTAAAGGGGCAAGGAATCGTCGTCCGCGAACCGTCCGTCGTCGCTTTTCGTACGGATACAGGAAAAATTGAAGCGGTCGGTAACGCAGCGAAAAACATGATCGGTCGTACGCCGGGTAACGTGACAGCACGACGCCCGATGAAAGACGGGGTTATCGCGGATTATGAAACAACCGCTACGATGATCAAATACTTCATGGATCAAGCTTCGAAGAAAAAAGGTTTGTTCTCTTCAAAAACAAACGTCATGATCTGTGTACCAAGTGGGATCACATCGGTCGAAAAACGTGCGGTTGAAGATGCAGCGAAACTTGCGGGAGCGCGTGAAGCGTACACGATTGAAGAACCATTTGCAGCAGCAATCGGTGCAGGTCTTCCGGTTTCAGAACCAACAGGCTCGATGGTCGTTGATATCGGTGGTGGTACGACGGAAGTTGCTGTTATCTCACTCGGTGGTATCGTCACGAGTCAATCGATTCGTGTCGGTGGAGACGAGATGGATGAATCCATCATTCGTTACATCAAGTCGAAGTACAACCTGATGATCGGGGAGCGGACAGCTGAGACGTTGAAAATGACAATCGGTTACGCACGCATCGATGAAGAATCAGAAAATGAAACGATGGAGATCCGTGGACGCGATCTCGTGACAGGTCTTCCAAAACAGATTGAAGTCACAAGTGCCGAAATTTGTGATGCACTTTCAGATACGGTCGATGCGATTCTTGCGGGTGTCAAGCACACGCTTGAGCAGACACCTCCTGAATTATCAGCAGACGTCATGGACCGCGGTATCGTTCTGACTGGCGGTGGGGCTCTCTTAAAGAACCTCGATGCTGTCATCGAAGACGAAACACGTATTTTGACACTCGTTGCAGAAAATGCACTCGATTGTGTCGCAATCGGTACAGGAAAATCACTCGAGATGATGAATGTCCTTCGTTCGAAATCAGGCATCTCGCAAAAAAGATAAGGATGGGATGAGCGATGAAGCGATTTTTAAACAATCGAAAACTGCTCATCACACTCCTTAGTTTTCTCCTTTTGGTGATTTTGATCGGCATTTCGCTGCAAGGGCGTAACCAATCCCACTGGTATCAAAGCTTCGTGCGTGATACCGCGGGCGTCGGTCAACGCCTTTTCGCGACACCGATTGGCTGGATTGATGATACGGTCACTTCGATTAGAGAAGTGCGTGACGTTTACAAAGAGAACGAACACTTGAAATCACGATTGAATGACTATGCTGGTAATGCGGTCAAAGTCCGTGATCTTGAGCGTGAGAATAAAGAATTGAAGGATATGCTCGACCTGAACGGATCGATCCGCGACTACAAGTTGTTACCGGCAGAGATGATTGGTCGGACGGCATCTGAATGGCAACGGTTCGTGACGATCAACATCGGTGAACAAAAGGGTGTCAAGGCGAACATGGCCGTTGTAACAGCAGACGGACTAATTGGTCGCGTCATCCAAGCGAGCGCCTATACGTCTCTCGTACAGTTGATGTCGGATACGAGTCGGACGAATAACGTCTCGGCAACGGCTGACGATACGAAGGGAAAAGGTGTTTTCGGTACGATCGAGGGGTTTGATGAAGAAACGAAATTACTCAAGTTCACGAAAATTCCGAACGACGCGAAGCTGAAAAAAGGGCAGACCGTCACGACGTCAGGTCTTGGTGGAAAGTATCCGAGTGGGATCGTCATCGGAAAAATCACGGAAGTGAAATCCGATCAGTATGGGGCTTCAAAAATCGCATACGTCAAACCGGCAGCAGACTTCGAACAGTTCGGTCATGTCTTCGTGATTGAACGCGAAGCGAAGGAACCTTTCGCTGAGACCGATAAGGGAGGGGACACTCGTGAATAACGTTAAGTTGTTTTTCGCCGTGTTCCTTCTTTTCATCTTGGAAGGAACGCTGTTCGCAGGACCTCTCGGAGATGGATCGCCGTATGTCATTCATGCGACATTGATCGGTTTGATGTTCCTTGGTCGATATGGAAAACTCGAACAGGCACTCGGATTCGGACTCGTCTTCGGATTGTTGTATGATTTCGTCTATTCGGATATCATCGGCATTTACTTATTTGCGTTATCCGCCATTCCGCTTTTTAGTAGCTTCGTGCTAAAATATGTAAAGGAGAACGTATTAACGATTCTTGTCACGTTCACGTTCAGTGCCATTTTGTATGAACTCGATATATATTTCTTCACGGCTTCGGTCGTTGGTGTCGGGGTATCCTTCCAGGAACTCGCGACACAGATCATTCCAAGGAGTCTGGTTGCGCAGTTGATCGGGATCATCATCCTGTATTATCCGATGACCCGACTCGTGCAGTCGACCCTTGACGAGAAAAGAGGATGAGTCATGATTGAGCGTAAACGTTATGTAACGATGAAAGGTCATCGTGGTGGCCTCGCCGTCTATGTGAATGAAAGGTGCAGTGTGGATGAATTTCTTGACGATTTAGAGTTGACGCTTGCGGACAAATCCGTCGAGAACGGACGCGCCGTACCGATCACCTTCTTCTTCGGTCGACGTTATGTCGATGAAGGGGTGTTGACGGCCGTCGAATCTATCGTCGCGCGACATGATTCCTTCTCTTTCAAAGGTTATGACAGTGAGTGCATCACGAAGGACGAGGCAAAAGCTTTGTACGGAGAGCGAACGTTCCACTATTTCGGTGGCACGGCACGCAGTGGGCACGTATTAGACGTCGAAGGCTCGATCGTCATCATCGGAGATATCAATCCGGGGGCGGTCGTTCATGCGACAGGAAGTATCTATTGTCTCGGTGCGTTACGGGGGACCGTTCATGCGGGGAAAGGTGGCAATACGGAAGCCGTCATCGCGGCGAGCGTGTTGCAACCGAAGTGGATTGCGGTCGCTGGCACCGTCCATGAGGAACCGGAGGACGCACCGATTCCTGCTCTCGATATGGGTTGTGCATTTTTAGGTGAAGACGGGGTCGAATTCTCCCGCCTTCAAACCGTTCCGCTCGCGCGGATGGATCAGTTTGCGATTGATAGTGAAAGAGGGTGACGGATATGGAACAAGTGAAAGAACAGGTACATATGGAGGCGAAGACGAATATGGGACGCGCCATCGTCGTCACATCCGGTAAAGGCGGTGTCGGTAAGACAACGACGACTGCGAACATTGGAACAGCACTTGCATTGATGGGACATTCGGTTTGTCTCGTCGATACGGATATCGGGTTACGCAATCTGGATATCGTGCTTGGTCTCGATAACCGGAGTATCTATAACATCGTTGACGTCGTGACGGGGCAATGTAAGTTGCACCAAGCGCTCGTCCGCGATAAACGTTTTGAAGAGATGTATCTGTTGCCTGCTGCTCAATCAAAGGATAAGTCCTCCGTCACACCCGAACAGGTGAAGGCAATCATCGATACACTGAAACTTGAATACGACTTTGTTTTGATTGACTGCCCTGCCGGAATCGAACAAGGCTTCATGAATGCAATCGCCGGAGCCGATGAAGCCGTCGTCGTGACGACACCGGAAAAAGCAGCCGTTCAGGATGCGGACCGGATCATCGGGATGCTCGAGCGCTCAGAACGTAACATCGTTCCGAAACTCGTCATTAACCGCGTGCGTTCACACATGATGGCATCGGGGGATATGCTCGACATCGATGAGATCATGCGTATTCTTTCGATCGACCTCCTGGGTCTGATCATCGATGATGAAGAAGTCATCGCCGCTTCCCACCGTGGTGTGCCTGTGACGATGAATCCGGATAATCGGGCTGGACTCGGATACCGAAACATCGCCCGCCGAATTCTTGGAGAATCCGTGCCACTGCTTGATTTAAATGAACAACCGCAAAAAGGCTTCTTCGTCAAATTGAAGAAGATGCTTGGGATGAAATAAGAATGGGAAATTAGACTAGGACGACATCGTCGCGCCTAGTCTAATTTTTTTGGAGGGATCAGTATGCGATGGATTAGTGAACAGACCGCTTCGCTTGAACGATTAGCATTGGTCGAAGGCGGTCGATTGATTGAATATCATGAACGGATGCGTGACGAGATCCGGGTCGGCACATTCGTCTATGCCAAGGTCGACCGGTTGCATCCGACGCTCGGGGCAGCCTTTTTGATCGCGACTGACGGTACACCGCTTTATTTACCGCTGAATGAGACGGTGGAAGCACTTCGCCGCTATCCGGACGTACCGACGATTGGACAAGCCGTCCAGGTCGGACAGACGTTACTTGTCCAGGTCGTCAAGGAAGGGGTCGCACCAAAACAACACAAGGTGACGCAGAATATCACCTATGGTGGACGTTATCTTGTCTATTTTCCATACGGTCGCCGCATCCGTTTCAGTCGGAAGCTGGATCTCGTCGTTCAGCGTCAACTGGCGGAGCAATTAACGACAACAGAAGAAGAAGGAATTCTTTACCGAACGGAAGCAGCGAAAGCATCAATCGATGAATTGAAACAAGAGCTGCAGTCATTACGGACACGTCACAAAGAACTTTTGCAGGCGCCGCGTCTTGAACAAGATGAGGCACTGATCGTCCAAGAAGCGAAACGACTTCCACACGTTACTGATGCACTCGTCATGACGCGTCCGGAAAAGGAACGACTCGAATTGCTTGGTCTGTCCGTCGAACGCTCGCTACGAAAAGGACGCTTACCCGAGATGGAAGCAATCGATGGCGCAATCGATAAAGCGATGCAACGGGTCGTCTGGCTTGACGGAGGAGCGTATCTCTTGATTGAAGAGGTCGAGACGATGACTGTCATCGACGTCAACAGTGGGAAGACGATCTCCGTCAAGGAACAAAAGCGGACGTTTGATCAAATCAATGAAGCGGCTGCTGTCGAAGTCATGCGGCAATTGCGGTTACGCAACATCAGCGGGATGATTGCGATCGATTTCCTGCGTGGTTCAAGTAAGGGGCAGACACGGGTGACCCAGCTCCTCAAAGAGCGCGCGGCACTCGAGACGAAACAAATCGAAGTCTATGGGTTTACGAAGATGGGTTTATGCGAACTGACACGACAACGTCACGGGAAATCGCTACAGGAACGCTCGCAGGAATCCGGACAGTGGACGCGATTGAGTGTCTATCGCTTGATTGAACCGAAGTTACTTGAGATTGCGACCTATGCGGAAGCAGCCGTGATTCGCGCACCACGGCATCTGTTGCAGGACGAATTCATCTCTCGTCAACCGCTCGAAGTCCATGTGCTCGAAGGCGATCCAGCGGTCCTGTTCACCGGGTCGTCACAGGACTGTCTCGATTTCATCAAACGATCGGAATAATCCTTCAGAACAGCATTGACAAGGTAGAAGAACGTTTGGTATTCTGAATAACGTTAGTTCGTTTGGAAGCACCCAAATGACTACAACCGCACAGACCGGGTTTTAAAGCATTCGCTGCCCGTGATGGCGAGTCTGAGTTCCTAAGAGGAGGTGCACGTAATGTACGCAATTATCAAAACTGGTGGTAAACAAGTCAAAGTTGAAGCTGGCCAAGAAATCTACGTTGAGAAATTAAACGCAGACGTCGACAGCACAGTTGAATTTGGTGAAGTATTGATCCTTGGTGGTGACGATGTTAAAGTCGGCGCTCCACTCGTAGAAGGTGCGAAGGTCGTAGCAACGGTCATCAAACACGCTCGCGCGAAAAAGATCACTGTCTTCAAAATGAAAGCGAAAAAGAACTACCGTCGTAAGCAAGGTCACCGTCAACCTTACACGAAGGTCCGCATCGAGAAAATCGAAGCGTAAGCCATGATACGTGTCAAGATTCGACGAGATGAAGCGGAACTCGTCCGCTCCATCGAAGTGACAGGACATGCCGAGTTTGCAGAACCAGGTCTCGACCTTGTCTGTGCCGGCGTCTCGTCGGTGATCTTCGGGGCATACAATGCCATAGAAGCATTACTCGGGCAGGTCCTGCTCCTTGAAATGGCAGAACAACAAGAGGGTGGCTACTTTTATGTAGAACCGTACGCTGACTTAGCACCGGATGTCAGTGAGCGCACCCAATTGTTACTGGAAGCGACTTTGGTCCAACTTGGTACCATCGCTGAAAGTTACGGTGAGTTTATCCAACTTGAACAAGTATAGGAGGTGGATTCCACATGTTGAAACTTAATCTTCAGTTCTTCGCATCGAAAAAAGGGGTAGGTTCGACAAAGAACGGTCGTGACTCGCAATCGAAACGCCTTGGGGCGAAACGTGCAGACGGTCAAACTGTTTCTGCTGGTTCAATCCTCTACCGTCAACGCGGTACGAAGATTCACCCAGGTATGAACGTCGGACGTGGTGGCGATGATACACTTTTCGCAACTGCAACTGGTGTCGTTCGTTTCGAACGTCTCGGACGCGACAAGAAACAAGTCAGCGTTTACCCAGCATAAGGATCGACGAAGCAGACTCTAGCCACTTTCGAGGGTTAGGGTCTGTTTTTTTTAGGAGGGAACGACCGATGGAGGAACAGCAGGTACTTGATCTTTTAAAGACTCTTCGTCACGAGTGGTTGAACCGGATACAACTCGTCCGTTCGTATGGCGCGATCGGAGACGAACAAGCAGTCGAGTCGATCTGTTCGGCGTACCGGGAGCAAGCATCTCGGGAAGGACGTCTAGCGCGAATCGGATTGCCGAAAACCGCACTGGCGTTACTGCAAGCTGAATGGTCAGGCAAAACTGTGACGTATGATGTCATCGGAGCACCCCACATGGAAGATGAGCGGCTGAAGCAACTCGTCGAAGCAGCCATCGCCATGATTGATGTAGGAGTAGGTGAAGTATCCGTGACCTTCCACGAGGGCGTGACCATCGAGATCTATCGGGATCTACTAGATATGTCGCGCCTTGAGGATCTAGTGACGCCGATGGAAATCGAGTCGCAGACGGAAAATGAGTGTGTGATTGAGATTGAAAGTCTTCCGTTTGAGGAAGAGAAGTAAGAGGAGGGATCCGACATGTTTGTCGATCAGGTAAATATTTATGTAAAAGCAGGTGACGGAGGACGTGGGCAAGTAGCGTTCCGTCGCGAGAAATATGTTCCGGACGGCGGTCCTGCTGGCGGTGACGGTGGTCACGGGGCACACGTCGTCCTTGAAGTTGACGAAGGACTTCGGACATTGATGGACTTCCGTTACAAACGTCACTTTAAAGCGGTTCAAGGTGAAAACGGCATGTCAAAAGGGATGCACGGTCGTAAAGCCGAGCATCTAATCGTCAAGGTTCCACCGGGCACAGTCGTCTACGATGACGATACGAATGCGGTCATCGCTGACCTCGTCCATCACGGACAACAAGCGATCGTCGCAAAAGGTGGACGTGGCGGTCGTGGGAATACACGTTTTGCGACACCAGCCAACCCAGCACCTGAGCACGCTGAAAACGGTGAGCCAGGAGAAGAGAAGTACTTGAAGCTTGAGCTGAAGATGCTAGCAGACGTCGGTCTCGTCGGTTTCCCGAGCGTCGGAAAATCAACGATGTTATCGGTCGTTTCAGCAGCACGTCCGAAAATCGGCGCATATCACTTCACGACGATCACACCGAACATCGGTGTCGTCGAAACGGAAGATAGCCGTAGTTTCGTCATGGCTGACTTGCCAGGATTGATCGAAGGCGCAAGTGAAGGGGTCGGACTCGGTCACCAGTTCCTCCGTCACGTCGAGCGGACGAAAGTCATCGTCCACGTCATCGACATGAGTGGGATGGAAGGTCGCGATCCAATCGAAGACTACAACATCATCAATAAAGAACTCGCGGACTATAATCTGCGCTTAACAGAACGTCCGCAAGTCGTCGTCGCGAATAAGATGGACATGCCAGATGCGGCAGAACATCTTGAAGCCTTCAAGGAAGCTTTCCCAGAGCTTGAAGTATTCGAGATTTCAGCAGCAACACGTCAAGGGTTACGCGATCTGTTATTCCGAATCGCTGACCTCGTCGATGCGACACCAGAATTCGGTCTTGAGGAACTCGAAGAGAAAACAGCGACACCACGTGTCGTCTACGGTTACGAAGCACCAGAAGCTGGCTTTACGATTTCGAAAGATGAAGACGATTGCTTCGTCATCAAAGGACCACGCATTGAAAAACTCTTCACTATGACGAACTTCATGCGTGAAGAATCGATTAAACGTTTCGCTCGGACACTGCGTCAAATGGGTGTCGACGAAGAGTTGCGTCGTCTTGGTGCGATCGACGGCGACGTCGTTCGAATCCGCGATTTCGAGTTCGAATTCGTCGAGTCATCATTCTAAGCGGTTCATTCCATTAGGAAACGGAGTGTGAAAGCATCGTGGACCCATTGCCCATGATTTCAGTCGTTTGGTTAATTCCGATTCTCGTCTTATCCGCATTCTTTTCCTCAGCCGAGACGGCACTCGCGAGTGTCAACCGGTTGCGGTTGTTGCACCAATCGGAAGCAGGGGACGCGCGTGCGTCCCGTGTGTTTCGCTTACTTCAACGCTACGAAGAGACACTGACGTCGATTTTGATTGGGAATACGATCGTCAACGTCGCCTTTATCTTATTTGGTGGCTGGTGGATCATCCAGTTCGTCGAGACGATCGCAACACAAACCGTTACCTTTCTTGCGCTATTTTTCCTGTTGCTGTTGTTCGGAGAATTGATACCGAAGTCGTATGCTCGTGAACATACGGAACGTTACGTGTTATTGATCGGACGTCCACTGCGTTTCTTCTTACTGTGCTTTCGACCGCTCGTTTTCCTGTTACTCCGCTTACGCCAATTGGCGCTACAATTGATTGGGGCTGATCCGAAAGGACCGCTCGTGACCGAACAGGAACTCAAGGCACTCGTCGATATTAGTCAGGAAGAAGGGATCATGGGGCTTGCAGAGGCTGAACTCGTTCATCAAGCAGTTGATTTTCAACATGCGACGGTCGAAGATGCGCTGACGCCACGGATGGATATTCAAGCGATCGATATTGATGCGCGGCTCGAAGACATCATTGCAGAAGTCCAAAAGGGTGGCTATTCTCGTCTACCGGTCTATAAAGATTCGATTGATCACGTCATTGGTGTATTATCGGAGCGGGACTTTCTGCGTGCATACGTGAAGAACGGCTCCGTTGATATCCGAGAATGGATTCGACCGGTATCGTTCGTCGTACCACAGACGCGATTGATGGATTTATTACCGGAACTCAAAGTCAAGCAGTCCCACATGGCAGTTGTCCTTGATGAATTCGGAGGGACGGCAGGTCTGATCACCCTTGAGGATATTTTAGAAGAAATCGTCGGGGAGATTTGGGATGAACACGATGAATCGTTGGAATATACGAAACGGATTGGTCCAGAGCAATACGAATGTCTAGCGGAGTATGACATTGAAGACTTCTGTCAGCAATTTCAATTGACAATGCCGGACACCGATGCCCAGTCACTTGGGGGATGGATCATGGAGGAGAGCGGTCAATTGCCAGACGTCGGAACGGCGATGCGTTATGAAAGTGTCACGTTGACCGTCTTGCATATCGAAAACCGACGCGTCCGCAAAGTCTTAGCAACGTTCGATCCTCCTGCTACGATGCCGGAGACACGACTTGAACCGATTGAACGATAAAAAAACCGCTTATTCCTTAGGAATAGGCGGTTTTTTGATGTTCAGACATCGAGTTCCGAAACGAGAATTCCGAGACGATCGAGTTTAGCGATAGCGGCTTCCAGTGCGTCTTCATGATCAGCCTCAAGCGTATGAATATGGACTCCGTCCGTCAGGCTCGAGAGTGGAGTGGCTTGCGTCTCATGTAACTTCTCTAGCAATACCCGGACATCCCGGCGGCTTTTTAGCATCAATTCTCCAGTGATGAAGCCGTAGACGGGATGTTCGATGATGACATCGCGGATGACGACCCCTTCGTCAACAATGGCGTCACACTCATCCTTTAATTGATCGATGCCGTGACGACAAACGATCTTGCGACGTAATTTCGATCCGTCGATTTCAGGATCATTGATTAAATAACCTCGAGCTGTCGCGATGACAGGATATCCTTTTGCCTTTAACAAAGATAAATCCTGCACGATCACTTGACGACTGACGCCTGCTTGTTTCGCCAGTGCCGTTCCCGTGACAGGTTGCTCACTTTCCTCAATCATACGAAGTAATGATTTCCGGCGTTCTTCTCCGGAGATGCGTTTCCCCATCATGTCTCCTACCTTTCTTCAGTGTCATGAGATCGTGTTCAACACATCAATGCACTGTTCGATTTCTTCGTTCGTCGTCTGTCTTCCAAAACTGAGTCGTATCAACCCGTGAGCCGCTGATTCGTCAAAGCCGATGGCACGTAATGTCGCATTCGGACCGTTTTCTCCAGCACGACAAGCACTACCAGCGGAAACCGCGATTCCAGCACGATTCAAGGCGAGCAATGCGTATTGACCATCCCGTTGCTTCGTATGGATGGCGCAGATGGAAGCGAGTTGCGTCGGCGACTCGATGATCGTGTAACGAGACGAAGACAATGTTTTTTTTAGCATACCACGAAATCGACGGCTTGAAGCTTGGATTCCTGGATTTTCGAAGCGAGACGCCTCACAGGCAGTGATGAAGGCGGCAATTCCTGGAACGTCCACTGTGCCTGGGCGGATTCCGAATTCGTGATGTCCCTCGTAATAAGGGCTGAAGAGCGGACGCCGCAAGTACAAAGCGCCCAATCCTTTTGGTCCATACACTTTATGACTACTCATCGTGTAGGCATCAAAAGCGTCGATGTTGATTGTATCTTTTAAAAATCCTTGGACACCATCGCAATGAAACAGAATCTCGCGCGATTGACAGTATGCTGCAATCCGTTCGACCGGAAAGCGAAAACCCGTATCCGAATTGACATGTTGAATCGAGACAACACCGATTTCATCCGTACAAGCTGCAACGAATTGTTCCCAATCGAACGTTCCGTCCGGTAATAAAGAAAGGTGTCGTGTTTCTTGTGCCCAGCGCGCAAGCGGAAGCAAGACCGAGTCGTGTTCACATCGAAGTGTCAAGACAACTGATTTGTTACTCTGTCGCATCAGATGGGTCAAAGCGATGTAGTTTGCTTCAGATCCACTCCCTGTAAAGATGACGGTTCCTTCTTGTTGAGCCAATTGTTGCATCAGATACTGACGGGCTCGTTCGAGTAAACGTTCAGCGTTGCCACCGATGTCATGAAGAGAAGAACTGTTGCCGTAGAACGACTGAGCGGCTTGTTGATAATGATCGAGTGCTTGTGGATGCAGCGGAGTCGTCGCTGCGTAATCGAGATAGATCATGAAAAAATCCTGTCCTTTCGTCTTGTCACTCAGCTAAAAGTATGCCAAACTTATTGTCAAGTCAATAGTAAACATTTAGATATAGAGGTGTAAAACATATGTCTTTACATAAAAGACTTGAGACGGATGTGTTGATCATTGGAACTGGGCTCGCCGCAATATCGGTCGCTCTGCATCTTCCACCCGGAACGGAAGCGTTGCTTGTCACAAAAGGCACGCGGTTTGAGACAAATTCCGTTCGAGCACAAGGTGGGATTGCTTCCGCTTATGCAGAAGTCAATCATCGTGGTCACTTTGAAGATACGTGCCAAGCAGCAAAAGGGCGTTTCAATCCGTCCGTCGTCGATTACGTCACTCGATCGGGAACCGAGGCGATGGAATTCTTGTTACGACAAGGCGTTCCATTCGATCAATCCGAGGGAGAGTTTTTGCTCGGTCGTGAAGGAGCGCATCGTTTGTCGCGGATTTATCACTGTGGCGGGGACGAGACTGGTAAACGGATCATGGAGACGTTGATGCCGCGAGTACCATTTCCGATTCTTGAGCAGACGTGTATCACGGAGTTGATTCAAGTCAACGGGCAGGTAGTAGGTGCAGTCGGATATAGCGAGGGAGGGCCAATCGAGATTGTGGCGCGCGCGACGATTCTTGCGACCGGTGGAGTGGGTGGATTATTCGCGGCGTCGACGAATGATCCTTTGATTCAAGGAGACGGGATTGCGCTCGCCTTTGAAGCGGGGGCGACGATTCGTGATCTCGGTTATATCCAGCATCATCCGACGGTACTCGTTCATGCTGGTCGTTCGGAAGGTTTGATCACGGAAGCACTACGAGGTGCAGGAGCGACGCTTGTAACGAAAAATGGTGACCGGATCATGGCGGATCATCCGATGCAAGATTTAGCAGCGCGAGATGAAGTCGCAAAACGAATCCATGAGGTGCGAAAATGTGAACCGGTCTATCTCGATACGTCAAACGTCGTCGACCGGACGAAACGGTTTCCAACGTTTGTTGAAAAATGTGAAAGTCTGAACATAAATCCGGATCTCGTTGAAATTGCACCAGGCATCCATTTCTTGATGGGTGGGATTGAAACGAATCTGACGGGGCAGACGCATGTCGAAGGACTTTACGCGGTCGGTGAGACGGCATCGATTGGACTACACGGTCGAAATCGTCTGGCGTCGAACTCGCTCCTTGAATGTGTTGTTATGGGGAAAGCAGTAGCAGAACAGCTCGAGTTGTTACCGAAACTTTCAGTAAAACAAGTGAAACGACGCCCGGGAACACTTCGTTCCGTAACCGACCGTCTATCGCAGGTCATTGGTGTTGAAATGGATGTGAAACAGATACAAGAATGTCTGGACACATTAAAAGGCTGGACATTAGACGAATCCGGACAGGAAGCGGAAGAAAATCGATTACGTCACGTAACGGCATGTCTATTGCTTGAAGGGGCGCGAAGTCGATTGACAGGAGAGGATGAGAACGTTGAACAAGTGGCAGTTACGGCAACAACTGGAGGCATTTTTAATCGAGGATATCGGACAGTGGGATATCACGAGTGAAGGATGTCTGACGGGACAAGAACGCGGGACTGGTCGTTTTCTAGCTAAGGAAGACGGTGTTTTTTGCGGAGTTGACATCATTCGGGAGATGGCGCATCTCTTACAAGTCGACGTGACGATTCATGTAGCGGAAGGGACGATCGTCACGCGAGGAACACTCCTTGCCGAGTGGTCGGGTTCGTTACAGGACATCTTAAGCGGAGAACGGGTCGCCTTGAACCTAGTGCAACGCTTATCCGGGATCGCGACGAAGACACGTCAAGCGGTCGAGGTAGCAGCA
This sequence comes from Exiguobacterium sp. A1_3_1, assembly GCF_048985645.1. NCBI lineage: Bacteria > Bacillati > Bacillota > Bacilli > Caryophanales > Exiguobacterium > Exiguobacterium sp. A1_3_1. The sequence goes on from NZ_WBYY01000045.1 coordinate 19,400, forward strand.
GGACGGATTCGGATCACGGATACACGAAAGACGACCCCAGGGTTACGAATGCTCGAAAAACACGCTGTTCGCGTCGGGGGTGGCTATAGTCATCGCGGACGACTCGATGACGCCGTCATGATCAAGGATAACCACATCACGGTCGCGGGATCGATCACAGAGGCGGTGGCGCGAGCAAAACGTGTCGCAGGTCATACAACACCGATTGAAGTCGAAGTCGAAACGGAAGCGGAAGTGCTAGAGGCAGTAGCTGCAAAAGTTGATATCATCATGCTCGATAACCGGACACCAGCAGAGATCAAACAGCTTCGGCAATTGATTCCACCGCATATCACGGTCGAGTTATCCGGCGGAATCACGATAGACACGTTATCAGACTTCGCTGATAGCGGAGCAGACGTCATCTCACTCGGGGCACTCACCCATTCAGCAACAGCGCTTGATATCAGTATGAAAATCGAAGGAGGAAAAAAAGATGTCATTTGACTTATTACGTCATGAGGGGATTCCGGCGTCGTACTTACAGCAATCGGAAACAGAATTAATTGCGATCATTGAAGGGGTCAAAGCACGGATGGGCAGTCGCTTGTTCTTACCTGCCCACCACTACCAAAAGGATGAAGTTGTCCAGTTCGCGGATGCGACGGGAGATTCGCTCCAGCTCGCGCAAGTCGCGAAGCAGATGACAGAAGCGGAATATACAGTCTTTTGTGGTGTCCACTTCATGGCAGAGACGGCAGACATGTTGACAGATGCGTCACATACGGTCGTTTTGCCTGACATGCGTGCTGGTTGTTCGATGGCGGATATGGCGAACGATACACAAACGGAGCGTGCTTTTACGACTGTCTCTT
>NZ_WBYY01000046.1:0-19784 GCF_048985645.1 Exiguobacterium sp. A1_3_1
TGGGCTCGGAGATGTGTATAAGAGACAGAACATGGTCCGTACAAGCGGATGGAGCGACAGGGCGCATTGATAAATGGCTCGCAGAACAAAACGATTGGTCGCGTTCGCAAGTACAGGAATGGTTGAAAGCGGGACGTGTCGAAGTCGATGGTCGTGTCGTCAAACCGAACTATAAATTATCGGGAACGGAATCGATTGTCGTTCATATCCCGGAAGCGGTGGAGCTCGAGATCTTACCGGAAGACATCCCACTTGAAGTCGTGTATGAGGACTCGGACGTCATCGTCGTCAACAAACCAAAAGGGATGGTCGTCCACCCGGCGGCAGGTCATGTCTCAGGAACGCTCGTCAACGCCTTATTACACCACTGTCAAGATCTCTCAGGCATCAATGGCGTCAAACGTCCAGGAATCGTTCACCGGATCGATAAGGATACGTCAGGTCTGTTGATGGTCGCTAAGAACGACTTAGCGCATGAGTCACTGGCGCATCAATTGAAAGAGAAGACGACGGAACGTCTCTACATCGCGCTCGTGCACGGTGAAATCCCGCACGAACTCGGAACGATCGAAGCCCCAATCGGACGCGATAAGAACGACCGTCAACGAATGACGGTAACGGATAAGAATTCAAAGTCTGCCGTGACCCATTTCCGTGTTCTCGATCGGTACGAAGGCTTTACGGTCGTTGAATGTAAACTTGAAACAGGACGGACGCACCAAATCCGTGTCCATATGCGTTATATCGGTTTCCCGCTTGCGGGTGACCCGAAATATGGTCCACGTAAGACGATGAAAATGAACGGTCAAGCCTTGCATGCTGCGGTTCTCGGTTTCGAACATCCACGCACAGGTGAGTGGATGCGCTTTGAAGCACCGCTCCCAGAAGAGATGACATTTGAAATCGGTCAATTGAAAAAACTTGAATTAGAGTCTTGACGTTTTTCTAATAAAACGGTAGAGTATCACCTAGAGAGCGATGCGAGACATCCTCTACTGACACTTCGGTCGTCCGAGTGACGATCCTACCTAACTAGTATCACCTTTAATCGAGTCCGGAGAGGCTGCGAAAGGGAGAACCTACCACGATCGTGCGTAGGCATGCATACAACACGTATGCCATGATTCTGTCTTCGATGACCTTCTGCGGATTTCCGCAGAAGGTCTTTTGTATGAAAGGAGAAACCATGAAACCAGCCGTCATCTTAGATGAAGCCGCGATCGGACGTGCACTGACACGGATCGCCCATGAAATCATCGAACGTAACAAAGGAATTCATGATTTGATGATCGTCGGAATCAAGACGCGAGGCGAGACACTCGCTCGCCGACTTGCGAAGCGCATCGAACAAATCGAAGGAAAACCAGTCTTACTCGGTGTCGTCGACATCTCGATGTACCGGGATGACTTGTCGAAACGAAGTTTAGAACCAGAAATCAAAGGTTCTGATCTACCGGAAGACATCACCGGGAAAATCGTCGTCCTCGTTGACGACGTCCTCTACACAGGACGCACCGTTCGCGCCGCGATGGATGCGCTCGTCGATCACGGAAGACCGAGTATGATTCAACTTGCTGTCCTCGTTGACCGCGGACATCGGGAGTTACCGATTCGACCAGATTTCATCGGTAAGAACGTCCCGACATCCCGCGAGGAACAAGTCGTCGTCGCGCTCGCCGAAGTCGATGAAGCCGATCAAGTATTCATTAAACGCTAAAATTCAAAACCTTTAAGGTGGTCCAGAGAGACCAGAAAGGGAGTCATCTATATGGCAAAACATGCCGCAGTACTTGATGTACAAGAAGTACCTACTCACCCTCTAAACTGGCTGATGCTCAGCTTACAACACGTCTTCGCGATGTTTGGTGCGACCGTGCTCGTCCCGCTCTTAACGGGACTCAACACATCGGTCGCGCTCGTCGCAAGCGGAGTCGGCACACTGATTTTCCTCGCCGTCACCCGCTTCAAAGTACCCACATATCTTGGTTCGAGTTTTGCCTACATCGCCCCAATCATCGCCGTCAGTGAGCGGTGGGGTGTCGAGGATGCCTTAATCGGCGGAATGGTCGCTGGACTCGTCTACGGACTCGTCTCACTCCTCATCCGCTACACGGGAGCTGCTTGGTTGCTTCGCTTACTCCCGCCGGTCGTCATCGGACCGGTCATCATGGTCATCGGTCTATCGCTCGCCCCGACCGCTGTCAACATGGCGATGAACGGAGCGGATGGTAAGTACAACGGACTGTACTTCCTCGTTGCGATGGTCACACTCGGCGTCACACTCCTTGCGATGACGTACTTAAAAGGAATGTGGAGTACGATTCCGATTTTGTTCGGGATCACAGTTGGTTATCTCGTTGCGGCATCGGTCGGAATCATTGACTTCACACCACTCCAACAAGCCACGTTCTTCCACGTGCCGGACTTCACGATTCCGTTCTTGAATTACACACCATCGTGGAATACAGCCGCCTTGCTTCTGATTGTTCCTGTGACGCTCGTCACACTGACGGAGCACATCGGCGAACAAAAAGTGACATCACGGATCATCGGGCGCGAGACGCTCCTCGATCCAGGGATGCATCGGACCGTACTGGGTGACGGGATCGCGAAGACAGTCGCGTCGATGCTTGGCGGACCACCGGTTACGACGTATGGTGAGAACAACGGTGTCATGTCGATCACACGTGTCTACAGTGTCTATGTCCTCGGTGGCGCGGCGGTTCTTGCGATCAGCTTCGGATTCCTCGGATATGTCGAAGGGTTCATCAAGACGATTCCGACACCGGTCATGGGTGGAATCAGTATCCTCTTGTTCGGAGTCATCGCGTCGAATGGTCTCCGGACGCTGACGGAAAGTAAGATCGATCTTGCCGATAAACGAAATCTGACGATTACAGCCGTCATTCTCGTCACAGGTATCGGAGGCGCGGCGCTTAAAATCGGCAACTTCTCTCTCGAAGGAATGGCACTAGCGACGATTCTTGGAATCATCCTGAATCTAGTTCTTCCGAAAACGACAGAGCAGGTCGAAGAAACAACAGAAACCTCTACAACTCAATCGGTAGCTAACAACTTTTAAGACGTTCCGAGAGAACGATAAAGTGAAGGCCATGAAAAGATGCAGGGAATCACTCTGCCTTCTTTCGGCGCACCTTCACTTAGAAGGTGCGCCTTTTTCATGACCTGAAGAGGAGTGAATGATATGAAGACGATCCTAAAAACCCGGCATTTCGTCAACCTAGAAAGTTTATCCACGACAGAAATCAATTCTTTGATTGAACGCAGTCTCGCTTTTAAACGAGGCGAGCCAACACCAGATTTTTCCGGTAAGACACTCGTCAATCTGTTCTTTGAAAACTCGACGCGGACACGCTCTTCCTTTGAGATGGCAGAGCATCGTCTGAATATGCATCTACTGCCGTTCGAAACGGCGACTTCCTCTGTGCAAAAAGGAGAAACGTTACGCGATACATGCAAGACACTCGAAGCAATCGGCGCAGATGCTTTGGTCATTCGTCACGGAGCAACCGGATATTACGAAGAACTGATGCAGACGCTCAATATTCCGATCATCAATGCGGGAGATGGGAGCGGTCAACATCCGTCTCAGTCCTTACTCGATTTGATGACGATGGTCGAAACGTATGGAACGGTCGAAGGAAAAGTCGTCGTCATCTGTGGGGACTTACAACATAGTCGCGTCGCCCGATCGAACGCTGACATCTTAAAACGACTCGGTGCCATCGTCTATGGATCAGGACCTATTGAGTGGTACGACCCTGCGATGGGCATACCGTATCTTCCGATGGATGAAGCCGTCGAGCAGTGCGACATCTTGATGTTACTGCGTGTCCAGCACGAACGGCATGACGGGACGACGCGATTTGATCCAGCAGTCTACCACACAACGCACGGATTGACAGATGAGCGGATGAACCGTCTGAAGCATTCCGCGATCGTGCTTCATCCGGCACCGGTCAATCGGGGAGTCGAGATTGCCGACGAACTGGTCGAACATCCGCGATCGCGGATTTTTGAACAGATGAAAAACGGTGTCTTTGCACGGATGGCGATTCTGGAATGGTGCTTTTCAACGAAATCAATCAAAGGAGACGATGCAGATGACAACACGAATTGAGAATGCGAGATGGTACGAGGCGGGACAAGTTCGAACGGGAGATATTCGGATTGAAGCCGGGAAAATCACGGATTTAGCAGCAACACCGCAAGCGAATGAAACGGTCATTGATGCGTCCGGCTTATTCGTCGCACCAGGATTCGTTGACATCCATGTCCACCTGCGGGAACCGGGTGGCGAACATAAGGAGACGATTGCGACCGGCACGGCAGCGGCGGCAGCGGGTGGATTCACGACGATTTGTCCGATGCCGAACACGCGCCCCGTACCAGACGATCGTCAAACACTTGATGCGTTGTTCCAAAAGATTGAAGAGACAGCGTCCGTTCGGGTTTTGCCTTACGCGGCGATTTCAAAAAATCAACTCGGACAAGAACTCGTCGCGTTCGACCAATTAACAGATGCTGTCGCCTTTACGGATGATGGTGTCGGCGTCCAGACGGCAGCAGTCATGCGGACAGCGATGCAACAGGCGGCACGGCTCGGGAAAACGATCGTTGCTCACTGCGAAGATGATTCGTTAAAAGCAGGATGTGTGCACGAGGGGAACTACAGTCGACGGGAAGGACTACAAGGTATTCCGTCGCTTGCTGAGAGCATCCACATCGCACGTGATGTCCTGATTGCAGAAGAGACCGGCTGTCATTATCACGTCTGTCATGTCTCGACGAAGGAATCGGTCCGTGTCATCCGTGACGCGAAACGAGCAGGGATCCGGGTGACGGCAGAAGTCACACCGCACCATCTGGTATTGATCGATGAAGACATACCGAATCAGGATCCGAACTTTAAAATGAATCCTCCCTTACGGAGTGAAGCAGATCGCCAAGCATTGCTCGAGGGGCTAGCGGACGGAACGATTGATTGCATCGCGACCGATCACGCTCCCCATGCGGCAGAAGAAAAGGCACTCGGTATCGAACGTGCCCCGTTCGGCATCACAGGGTTCGAGACGGCCTTCCCACTCCTCTATACGAAGCTTGTTGCTGAAGGAGAGATGACACTTGAGACACTGATCCGGAATTTGACGGACAAGGCAGCAGCCATCTTTGAACTTCCTTACGGGAGACTCGAAGTGGGGGGGGAAGCAGATCTGGTTTTGCTTGATCTAGAAATGGAGCGTATCGTATCACCGGAACGATTCCGCTCAAAAGGTAAGAACACACCGTTCGCAGGAGAACGGTTAAAAGGATTCCCGGTCATGACGCTCGTCAAGGGAGAAATCGTATTCAAGGAGGACACAGCACATGCGTAAACGGACACTGATACTAGAAGATGGGATGACGTTTGAAGGAACGGCATTTGGCTCAGATACGACAACAACAGGAGAGGTCGTCTTCCAGACCGGAATGACAGGGTATCAAGAAATGTTATCGGATCCATCTTACTGCGATCAGATGATCGTGTTGACGAACCCGTTAATCGGAAACTACGGGATTAACCGAGAAGATTATGAGACGACGCGTCCGCTCGCTAAAGCACTGATCGTACGTGAACATTGTCAGACGCCGTCGAATTTCCGGAGTGAGATGTCGCTCGATGCAGCACTTCAAGATCTTGATATTCCAGGATTAAGTGGAATCGATACACGTCAACTGACACGGCATATCCGTTCGAAAGGTGTCATGCGTGGACGACTCGTTGACGGTGAGTTCGATTTAGCAGCAGAACTGGTTCACCTTCAAAACGCACCTATCGAGACGGATCAAGTCAAGCGGGCCTCAACGGAACGAGCGTACATCATTCCAGGTGCTGGACCGCGGATCGTTCTCGTCGATTTCGGTGCGAAGCTCGGAATCGTCCGCGAACTCGTCAAACGCGGCTGTGAAGTCGTCGTCGTGCCCTACGATGTCAATGCAACGGAAGTCTTACGCTATCGTCCGGACGGTGTAATGCTATCGAACGGACCAGGGAATCCAAAGGACGTCCCAACGGCGATTCCGATGATTCAAGAATTGACGGGAAAAGTCGTCATCTTCGGCATCTGTCTCGGTCATCAGTTGATTGCACTAGCGCACGGGGCGGATACGTTCAAGCTCCCATTCGGTCACCGAGGGGCGAATCATCCAGTCCAAGATATCCGGACAGGTCGCGTCGATATCACGTCGCAAAACCACGGGTATGCCGTTGACGAACAGTCATTACGCGATACCGTGCTTGAAGTGACGCATCTTGCGATCAACGACGGAACGGTCGAAGGAATCCGTCATACGACAGCAGCGGTCTTCTCCGTCCAGTACCATCCGGAAGCATCACCTGGTCCGATGGATGCGAACGGTCTATTCCAACAGTTTTTAGAAGAAATCACGAAACAACAGGAGGTCTCTCATGCCTAAACGTCAAGATATCCAGAAAATTCTCGTTATCGGGTCCGGTCCTATCGTGATCGGACAAGCAGCTGAATTCGACTACGCTGGAACACAAGCGTGTCAAGCCTTGAAGGAAGAAGGATATGAAGTCATCCTCGTCAACTCGAACCCAGCAACGATCATGACGGATCCAACGGTCGCTGATCGTGTCTACATCGAGCCCCTCCAAGCAGAGTTCGTCTCACGGATCATCCGCAAGGAACGTCCGGATGCTTTGCTTGCGACACTCGGAGGTCAAACGGGTCTGAACTTGGCTGTCGAACTGGACCGTCTCGGTGTCCTTGCTGAGTATGGTGTCGAGTTACTCGGTACGAAATTGTCAGCAATCGAAGAGGCAGAAGATCGTGATTTGTTCCGTCAACTGATGTTTAAACGCGGGCATGGTGTGCCGGACAGTGAAATCGTGCATACGCTCGAAGAGGCACAACAATTCCGGCAACAGATCGGTCTACCGATCATCATCCGTCCGGCGTATACGCTTGGGGGAACGGGCGGCGGAATCGCCAACACACCAGAAGAGTTCACGCGAATCGTCGAAGGGGGACTCAAGGCAAGTCCGGCAACACAGGTACTTCTTGAAAAATCAATTGCCGGGATGAAGGAAGTCGAGTTCGAAGTCATGCGCGATGCGACGAACCAAGCGATCATCGTCTGTGCGATGGAAAACTTCGATCCCGTCGGCGTTCATACCGGAGACTCGATCGTCTTCGCTCCGACGCAAACGCTATCGGATCGCGATTATCAATTGTTGCGAAACGTCTCGCTCGATATCATTCGTGCACTTGGAATCGAGGGCGGATGTAACATCCAGTTCGCACTGGATCCGACGAGCTTCGACTACTATGTCATCGAAGTCAACCCACGTGTCTCACGCTCGTCTGCACTCGCGTCAAAAGCAACGGGTTACCCAATCGCAAAACTGGCTGCGAAAATTGCCGTCGGGTATGCCTTGTCCGAATTAAAGAACCCGATCACCGAGACAAGTTTTGCTTCGTTCGAACCGGCACTCGATTACGTCGTCGCCAAGATTCCGCGCTGGCCGTTCGATAAATTCGAAACGGCGGACCGGACACTCGGCACACAGATGAAAGCAACTGGTGAGGTCATGGCAATGGGACGGACGATGGAAGAGGCATTACTGAAAGCGGTCCGTTCGCTTGAAATCGGTACAGCGGATCTGTATATGCCACGCTTCATCGAAATGGCAGATGATGCGTTACAACAAGCGATTCGCCAAGCGACGGACGATCGACTCTTCGCCTTGTACGCGGGCTTCGTCCGCGGTTACAGCGTCGAACAGATTCATGACTGGACAGCGATTGATCGCCTGTTCCTTGAAAAGTTGCACCATATTTGGCAGCTCGAGCAATCAGTCGCAACTGGTTTGACACCTGAACTACTCCTGCATGTGAAACGCTTTGGATTCAGTGACCCGATGCTCGCCCGGATCACCGGACAAACGGAAACGGAAATTCGCCGGATGCGTGAAGCACAAGCGATTCACCCGGTCTATAAGATGGTCGATACGTGTGCGGCAGAGTTCGCGTCCGACACGCCGTACTACTACGGAACATACGAACGCGAAAATGAAGCAATCGCGACGAACCGTTCTTCGATTCTCGTCCTAGGATCGGGACCGATCCGGATTGGTCAAGGAGTCGAGTTCGATTACGCGACAGTCCATTCGATTCAAGCGATTCGACAAGCCGGCTACGAAGCAATCATCGTCAACAACAATCCAGAAACGGTGTCGACCGACTTCTCGATTTCCGATCGGCTCTACTTTGAACCACTGACGACGGAGGATGTACTGGAAGTCATCCGAAACGAACGTCCACTCGGTGTCATCGTCCAGTTCGGTGGACAGACAGCGATCAACTTAGCCGAGTCATTAGCAGCAGAAGGTGTAAAAATCCTCGGGACATCGCTTGAGGATCTCGACCGGGCTGAGGACCGGAAACAGTTCGAAGCAGCATTGACGGCGCTCGACATTCCACAGCCACCAGGTAAAACGGCCGTGACAGTCGAAGAGGCGGTCACGGCAGCAGCGTCACTCGGTTACCCGGTTCTCGTTCGTCCATCGTACGTCCTCGGCGGTCGGGCAATGGAAATCGTTTATGCTCAAGAAGAACTGGAACATTACATGAAACACGCGGTCATCGCCTCACCGGAACGACCAGTCCTCGTAGATCGCTACCTGACAGGAATCGAACTCGAAGTCGACGCGATCTGCGACGGAACGGATGTCGTCATTCCAGGCATCATGGAGCATATCGAACGTGCCGGTGTTCACTCGGGTGACTCGATTGGTGTCTATCCGCCACAACGGGTCTCCCAAGACATCAAGGACCGGATCGTCGACTACACGACACGGATTGCAAAAGCATTCGGCATCAAAGGATTACTCAACATCCAGTTCGTCTACGCGGACGGCGCCCTCTATGTCCTTGAAGTCAATCCGCGTGCTAGCCGGACGGTGCCATTCATCTCGAAAGTGACGGGACTTCCGGTCGCACGGCTCGCAACGGACATCATTCTCGGTGAGACACTTGCTTCATATGGGTTAACAAGTGGTGTTCTACCGGAAGAACCACTCGTCTCGGTCAAAGTACCAGTCTTCTCATTTGCGAAGCTTAAAGAAGTTGATCCGACACTCGGACCGGAAATGAAATCAACCGGTGAAGTCATTGGAACGGACCGGACACTCGAAAAAGCGCTCTATAAAGGGTTGCTCGCATCAGGGATGGCGATTCCAGAGCACGGTCGTGTCCTCTTGACAGTCGCAGATCCAGATAAAGCAGAAATGACGGATCTCGCACGACGCTTTGCCTCACTTGGATTCACGTTACTTGCAACGGAAGGAACGGCAGCGTACTTGACGGAGCAAGGATTACCGGTCCAGACGGTCGGCAAAATCGACTCGTCTTCCGAATCGATGCTCGACGTGATTGAAAAAGGGGAAATCGAATACGTCATCAATACGATGAGTCGGGACTCGCAAGTCACGAAAGATGGCTTCATCATTCGCCGGGCAGCAGCCGAGAATCAAGTCGTCTGTCTGACATCACTCGATACGGCGGAAGCAATTCTACGTGTCATCGAAAGTCGCTCATTTGAAGCCAGTGCGATCCAAGCCTTCACACATGAAAAGAAAGTGGTGATCCAATGAAGCAACTCTTGACGGTCGTCTCTCGACGAACGGTAGCTCAAGGTGCGACAGAACTCGTCTGTCGCCTTGAGCAACCTCAGGTCATCGCGCCAGGGCGATTCATGCATCTTCGCGTCGGGCCACTCTTACGCCGACCGATCTCGATTGCCCGGGTCGACCATGATTTGATCACGTTTCTCTTTAAAGAAATCGGACAAGGAACAGCAGAACTGGCTTCTTTGCGTCCGGATGATACGATCGATGCCCTCGGACCGCTTGGAAACGGGTTTCCGATTGCTGCTATCCATCCAACTCAACGCGTCGTCCTCGTTGGTGGGGGGATCGGTGTACCACCGCTGTATGAGACGATGCGCCAACTTGTCGCCCGGGGTGTGACATGTGAAGCGATTCTAGGATTCGATACGGCAACAAGTGTTTTTTACGAAGCGGAATTCCAAGCGCTCGGTAAGACGACGGTCACGACCGTCGATGGGACGCATGGTATAGCAGGATTCGTCACGGCTGCCTTACATCCGGAAAGCTACGATGTCCTACTCGCCTGCGGACCGGAACCGATGCTGAAGTCACTACAGCAACAACCGATTGAACATAAGTATCTGTCGATCGAAAACCGAATGGGGTGCGGGATCGGAGCATGCTTTGCCTGTGTCTGTCAAACACCGACGGGCGGGTACGTCAAGACGTGTTCCGATGGTCCAGTCTTTCGGGCAGAGGAGGTCGTACTATGACGGAACGATTGCGTGTCGAGTTGCCGGGACTCTCTTTAAAAAATCCGATCATGCCGGCATCCGGATGTTTTGGGTTCGGTGAGGAATATGCGAAGTTGTATGATTTATCAGAGCTTGGGGCGATCATGATTAAAGCAGCGACGGGTGAAGAACGCTACGGAAACCCGACGCCGCGTGTCGCAGAGAGTGGGATGGGGATGTTGAATGCAATCGGTCTCCAAAACCCGGGTGTCGATGGCATCCTAACGAATAAGATGCCTTTCCTCGAGACGTTCGATACGGCGATCATCGCCAATGTCGCGGGTTCGACACCGGAAGAATATGAGCTCGTCGCAGAGAAAATGAGTCAGCATCCTGGCATTCATGCACTGGAATTAAATATTTCTTGTCCGAACGTCAAATCGGGTGGAATTCAATTCGGAACGGATCCGTCGCTTGCTGCTGAATTGACACGACGTGTCAAGCGGGTCTCGACTAAACCAGTCTACGTCAAACTATCACCGAATGTCACCTCGATCGTTGAGATGGCACGTGCCGTCGAAGCAGCTGGTGCAGATGGTCTGACGATGATCAATACACTCGTTGGGATGCGAATCGATGTCCGGACGGGGCAGCCGATCCTTGCCAATCGGATTGGTGGATTATCCGGTCCATCGATCAAACCGGTTGCGATTCGGATGATTCATGATGTCGCGCAAGCCGTTTCGATCCCGATCATTGGCATGGGTGGCGTGATGGAGGTCGATGATGTCCTCGAAATGATTTACGCTGGAGCTTCGGCTGTTGCCGTCGGTACCGCAAACTTCGTCAATCCATACATCTGTCAAGAATTGATTCAGCAGTTACCGGAACGCATGGACGAACTTGGTATTGATCATATTTTAGACATCAGGGGGAAAGCATATGAATCAACTTTACATCGCGCTTGATTTTCCGACCGAAGCAGAAGTCTTTTCGTTTCTCGAACGGTTCGAAGCGACAAGACCAGCTGTGAAAGTCGGGATGGAATTGTTTTATGCAGCAGGCGGAACCTTCGTCCGAAAACTCGTCGAGCGCGGACATGCGGTGTTCCTCGATGTCAAAGTCCACGACATTCCAGAAACGGCACGTCGGACGATGCGTATCATCGGACAATTAGACGTCGAACTGACGAACGTCCATGTTGCTGGTGGGAAAGAGATGATGATCGCAGCCCGGGAAGGACTGCGTGAGACGAACGCTGAGACACAACTGATTGGCGTGACTCAGTTGACATCGACGGATGAAGCGATGTTACGCGATTTAAAGATTGAAGGAGTGATGCCGGCAGTCGTTCGTGAATATGCGCAACTCGCAGAAGCAGCAGGACTAGATGGTATCGTCTGTTCAGCACTCGATCTTCCGGAACTAGTTTCAGCTTGTCGGACAGATTTTCGATTCGTCACACCCGGCATTCGTCCGACGAACAGTCAAGCGGATGATCAAAAGCGGGTCGCGACCGTTCTTGACGCTCGTCAAAATGGAGCGACGGATTTAGTGATCGGTCGTCCGATTACGCGTGCAGAACATCCAGAACAGGTCTATCTGATGTTACTTGAACAATGGAAGGGGCAATTCTCATGGTAAATCCAATCGCTAGTGCGTTACTCCGTATTGAAGCCGTCACCTTATCGCCAAACGATCCATACACATGGGCAAGTGGACTTCGTTCACCGATTTATTGTGATAATCGTTTGACGCTCTCGTACCCAGAAGTTCGTTCCTTGATTGCAGATGCACTCGCTGAGAAAGTGAAGGGACTTGCAGTCGATGTGATTGCTGGAACTGCGACGGCAGGTATTCCACACGCAGCATTCGTCGCGGAACGACTAGGATTACCGATGGTCTACGTACGTAGTGGCAACAAGAAACACGGTAAAGGGAATCAAATCGAAGGTGTCATTCAACCTGGACAACGTGTCGTCGTCATCGAAGACTTATTATCGACGGGGATGTCTGCAATCGAAGCGGCGCAAGCTCTGCAAGCGAAGGGAGCAAATGTCATTCGCATTCAAGCGATCTTCTCGTACGGGATGGAGCGCTTGTCAAACAATCTCCGCGACGCAAAGATCGAAGCGGATGCATTACTGACGTTCGAAGCGTTACTCGAAACCGCACAACAACAAGGTGATATTACTATAGAAGAGCAAAAACAGTTGGCGGATTGGTCGAAAGATCCAGTCGCTTGGAGCGAACGTTTTACAGCGAATGTCTAAAATCGATAGATTCCGTCGGACGACCTACGATTTCTAGTGAATGTTTTGGTACACTAGAAAAATAAAGGAGGTCGTCGACTATGGTGACGCATTATCGTGATTATGAACAGTTCAAAAAGGTCGTCCTCCCGTTTTTGCTTGAACGTCGGGATACCCATCAGTTGATTCTTGGCATATTAGAACGTGGGGATGAACCGCTCTTGATGGCAACGGCACAAGAAGACGATCATCGTCTCGTCATATTGCAAACGATACCGGAGCAAGCCATCGTCGCAGGTGATGTGTTCTCGCAAGAAGGAATCCGAAAGCTCGCGCGAATTCTGGATAGTCCAGGATTCGTCGGAGAACAGGCCATCTTAGCGCCGCTTTTACTCCCACATTCCATGTATGAGGTACATATGGAACAAGGGATGTATGCACTGACAGAGGTCGAGATGCCGCTTGTTCCGGAAAACGTCGTCTTCCGACCGATTTCGGACGATGAAAGACAACAAGCCTTAGCATTTGCGTCCGGATTTTTACATGAAGTTGAAACGCGACCTTCTGAGCGACAGCTTACGCAACTCCATCAGTCGATGACGCGCCACATCCAGCAAGGAAGCTTGTTCGGACTGTTTCGTGGAGATATGCTTGTCGCGATGGCGGCAGCAACGCGTCCGACGCAAACTGGGATTACGATTTCTTACGTCTATACGCCGAAAGAACTGCGTGGAAATGGGTATGCCTCTTATCTCGTCGCCAAACTATCTGAACATCTACTAAAGTCTTATCCGGTCGTGACGCTCTACACCGATTGGTCGAACCAGACAGCGAATAAGATCTATCAGCATGTCGGTTTCGAGTTAGTCGGGCGATCCTTACATATCAAGAAACAAGAGCGCTATCGATGAATATCGAGCCACTTGTTTCTTGGACATGTCTAGACATTGATATGTACAACAACAGCCGATCATCCTGTTATCTAAGGACGATCGGCTGTTTCATGTCAAACTGAGAAATCAATTGAATGTAGCGATGATTTTACCACGGACATGGCGTTCAGATAGACGTTGCAATCCTTTGACGATGTCCGCTGCTGGAATCTCTTCTGTGACGAGTGGATCTAGTTCTTTTGCTGCGACGAGTTTTAATAACTCGCTTGCCATATGACCGAGGTTTCGGATGGCACGGTCATCTTCGCTTGCATAAGCAGCCGCGAGTGCTACTTCATGGATCGAAGGGGAGAGCGTGAACGGCTTGACGACCGACTGATCGGGACCACCGGCGATGAAGGCAAGTTGCCCCGAGAAGGCAAGACGTCCGAGATCCGCTGTTGCTTCATCTCGACCGACCGTATTAAAAATCAAGTCAGCGCCGCGACCATTCGTCCAATCGCGGATGACATCCGTGACATTTTCTTTTTTGTAGTCGATTGCAAGATCGGCACCGAGTCGCTTGACCCACTCGTGGTTTTCCGTCGAAGCAGTCGTTGCGACTGAAAGACCAAGGCGTTTTGCGAGTTGAATGCCGATGCCACCAACACCACCTGCACCAGCATGAATGAGGATCGTCTCTTTTCCTGTCGTGTTCATCTTCTGAATGATGGCTTCATAGGCCGTCATGCCTGCGCAAAGAATCGCAGCGGCTTCAGCGAATGAGATGTCTTCCGGAATCAGGGCGAGGGCACGTGTATCGACGAGTGCATATTCAGCAAAAGCACCATCGCGTTGCAGGTTCGTATGAATCGCTACGCGATCGCCGATTTTCACTTCTGCGCCGGGTCCGATTTGTTCGACGACACCAGCTAGATCGACGCCTGGAATATGCGGGAACGTCCAAGCTGGATTGTTAGTCGCCTTATAGTCGACGGGATTCAGTGCGACGGTCTTGACGCGAATCAAAGCTTGACCTTCTCCTGGCGTCGGCGTCTCGACCTCTTCAAATGTCCATTGATCAATGGCTGTACCTGAGTGATTTAACCATGCTTTCATGTTTAATACGCTCCTTCCGAATACGTGAGTTCATACGAGTGAGAGTAGATTTCGACGAGGTTACCGAATGGATCCTCACAGTAGACCATTCGATACGGCTTGTCTCCCGGATAGTATTCGCGGATTGGCATCCGTTGTTTGCCACCATGGGCAACGATTTTTTCGACGAGTCCTTCGACGTCTGGATCTTGAATCGCATAATGGAAGATGCCTGTTTTCCAGAATTCGAAGTTGTTTTCGGGTTGTTCATTGTTCGGGAATTCGAACAACTCGATTCCGATGCGGTCACCTGTCGCCATGTGAGCAATCCGGAACTTGTTCCACCCTGCACCAAAGACATCCGTACACATGACACCGATGGCAGAATCATCTTCGAGGACATCAGACGGTTCCATGATGATATACCAGCCCATCACCTCTTGATAAAAACGGACGGCTTCGTCGAGATTCGGCACGGAAAGACCGATGTGCGAAAAATTACGTGGATACGTCATGCTTAACACTCCTTTTGCAAAATGATTTACGCATACTCTAACTTACGCTACACTCGATTGCATAGTACGCACTTTGAAGTAACTACTCTGGAGGAGAGAACAACATGTCGACAGAACAATTTCCGGTCAATCGGGCGCTCGCCATCATCGGCGGAAAATGGCGTCCACAATTATATTGCACGTTAGAGAACGGTCCGAAACGTTTTTTAGAGTTACAACGTGCCATTCCCGGGATTTCTCGGAAAGTCTTGACCGATCAGTTAAAAGAACTTGAACGACTCGGAATGATCGAGCGGATTGAGTATGATGAAGCCGTCTTACACGTCGAATACAAATTGACAGAGGCGGCATTTACACTGCAACCGGCCATGAAAGGTTTATGCGCGTGGGGGGAAGGGAATCAATTATCCGAATCCTAAAAGAGAGGCAGTGACACTCATGAAATTGACTTATCACGGACAATCGACAGTAACAATCGAGACGAACGGGCATCATCTCGTCATCGATCCATTCTTTAGCGGTAACGAAAAAGCGACGACGAATCCCGATGACGTCAAAGCGGATTTCATCCTTTTGACGCATGCGCATGCCGATCATATGCTTGATGCAGAGCGAATCGCGAAAGCGACGGGAGCTACAATCATTGCTACTCATGAACTGGCGACGTATCTGAGTTTCAAAGGGCTCAACGTTCACCCGATGAACCTCGGCGGACAGTTTGAGTTTCCGTTTGGTAAAGTGAAGATGACACAGGCATTCCATTCATCAAGTATCATCGATGAGGAAAAACAGACGATTACGTACATGGGGATGCCGGCTGGATTCTTGCTGACGATCGAAGGAAAGGAAATCTATCATGCAGGTGATACGGCACTGTTCGGGGATTTAGCTCTTTATGGTGCCCATCACGAAATCGATTTAGCTTTCTTACCGATTGGTGATAACTTCACGATGGGTCCGGACGACGCGTTGATTGCTGCAGATATGTTGCAAGCGAAAGCCGTCGTACCGATCCACTACGATACATTTGATTTAATCAAACAAGATGCGAACGCCTTCTGTGAAAAGATTGAAGCACAAGGTCAAACGGGCCATCCACTCGCGATTGGCGAGTCACTCGAATTATAATCCGTTCTTAAGTAAAGGAGAGGAAACGTCATGGTTCCTCTCCTTTTTGTTGCCGTTTTTCTGACCTCCTTCCTTCTTCCGCCCGATGGTGAAACGGTGAACTTCTTCTATGATAAGAAAGGGGCTGTTGACAGCCGATTCGGATATTCGGAATAATGGAAGACATGAGATGGAGGGGCTGACATGGAAGAACATAATAGTAGGAGTGTGCGAAAACGAAAACAATCGTCGTTCACACGCTTAAAAAATAAACAAAAACAAAAGATGGATGCACGATTGAACCGGATTGGAGAAAAAGGACCAGTGAAACGGCCAATCTACTTATACGGTGGTGTCATTCTCGGACTTGTCGTCATCTATTCGATCACATTGCTCGTCTCAACGGAATTGTTATCGCGCGGCGAGTCATTTAAGACGACGAATCGCTATAAATCTCTCGCCATCGAGGCGCCGCACGCAACGGTACAATTCGTTCGAAGCACAGACGGAAACGTCCAAATCAAACTCGTCGATAGTGCGTCGAGTGGGAAGCGACTGAAAATCAGTACATCGACGAATACGGTGACGGTGACAGGACGAGATGGTTGGCTGTCTCGACTTGGCAATCGTCCGAGCGAGAAAACAGCAGACTATACGATTCAAGTAGGATTACCAAGTTATATGAACCGTGTTGATGTCGATGCCGGTACACTGAAAGGGATGGGCATCTACGCAAAAACGATCGAGATGGATGGAGAAGCGATGAGTCTCGATAAAGTAAAAGGTGATGAGATTACACTGAATGCAACACGTGCGATTTCCGTCAAGGAAATGGACGCCGTACATGCGCAGGTGACAGGCGAGAGTGTCTCGCTGGCAGACTATATGGCGAAGTTGAGTCTTGACGTCACGACGATTGACGGCGCGACGAAATTGAAGCCAGATAAATCAGCCGGTACGATTACGATCGACACGGGAGGCGATATTAAAGCCTCTGATCGATATACGAAACAAAAGAATAAGGATGAGACGATTTATGAATTGTCGAAACAAGAAAAACCGGAAGTGACAGTCAATAGTGAAGTCGGGCAGGTGACGCTCGAGTGAAATTAAAGTTTCGGATTGGACTTCGAACGATTAAGACTGGCATCGCGGTAGCTCTTGCACTCAGCATCTCTTGGTATGTATTTGATATTTATTCAGGAATGGGGGCTGTCGCAGCCATCGTTGCGATGCAACCGACAATCCATCGTTCATTTAAAATCGTCTTCAATCGAATTTTCGGAACGGTACTCGGACTAATGTGTGGACTCGCCATCGTTGCGACACTTGGTGCCAATCCGCTGACGATCGGACTCGCCGTCGTCGTCTCACTCGTCCTCAATTCGATGATTGGACGAACGGATATGTCGACGTTCGCTGCCTTTGCGATCGTCTTGATGTTCGAGAGCCCGACCGCCGACTATGTCCACTATGCCTTATCACGATCGTTGCTGACTGTCGTCGGTGTGTTATCTGCCGTTCTCGTCAACTACATCGTCTTCCCACCACATTATGAAGACCGCTTGCTATTACTCGTCAAAAAAACGACGCAACAGTTGATGGAAGATTGGCGAACCCTTGTGCAAGATGATGGACGCTTGCTTGCCGTCCGTAAACAAATCCTCAAACATGAGGAAATGATGCTGATGCTTCAAGAGGATCAAAAATATCCATTGGTGGCAAGCGGTCAAAGTGAAGCGTTCATTCGACTGAAGGAGCTTGTCGATCTTGAAGACAAGTTGCTCGTCTTGCTTGAAAGCATTGCTAGTCACCGGGATATCCCGATGACAGAAGAACAGGAAAAGACGCTCGGTCAGGAAATTGATTTCTTACTCAGCCATCATTACGATGTCATCTTCTCCCACGAACGAAAACAGGCGATGTTCTCATTCGATCAAGAATTAAGCGAAGCGAAGGATATCATCCATGGGCATTTGCTTGATTACCGGGAACAGTTAGAAAAAATGAAGTGAAGATGAAAAAGCGCTGTTTCTCCTAAGTAACATTTAGGAAAAACAGCGCTTTTTTGTGTAGCGTCATTGACGTAAGCATTGGACGACATCTGGATCAGGTGTGACGTAAAGAGTCGTTTGATCCGTGTAGATGACGAATCCTGGCTTTGCACCACTCGGTTTTTTGACATAACGTAGTTCCGTGAAGTCGACCGGGACTTGGCTCGACTCACGTGCTTTCGAGAAATAAGCCGCGACGATCGCTGCTTCCTTCAACGTCGTCTCGTCCGGTGCATCACTTTGAATGATGACGTGCGATCCCGGGATATCCTTCGTGTGTAACCACGTATCGGACCTGCGTCCGAACTTGAACGTCGCGTAATCATTTTGTTTATTGTTCTTTCCTACGAAGAATGGAAGACCAGTCGAAGAACGGTATGCTTCGAGTTGTGGGAGCTGCGGTTTCTTTTTCTTCTTTTGTCGTTCGCGCAGATAACCTTCTTCGACGAGTTCCTCGCGCATTTCCCGGATGTCTTCTGGGGATGCGACATCGAGTTGCGCAAGTAAGCCTTCGAAGTACGCAATCTCAGCTTGGTTCTTCTCGAGCTGACGCGCGACTTCGACTTTGGCGGTTTTTAATTTGTTGTACCGTTTGTAGTAGCGCTGCGCGTTCTCATTCGGTGAAAAGCGAGGATCGAGCGAAATCGTTATCTCAGCGCCGTCTGGGTCATAGTAATCGACGACTGTCGCTTCCTTCATCCCGCGTTCGAGCTGATACAGATAGGTCGTCAGTAATTCCCCTTTATGTTTCCACTCATCCATCCGTAACGTCGCTTCTAAATCTTTTTCGAGTTTCGAGCGTTTTAGAATATTTTTATCATATTCACTTTTGATGAACCGTTCGAGATCGGCTGCTTGTTGTTTGACGCGATCGCGGTTCGCCTTTTGATGGAAGAAGGCGTCGAGGACTTGACCACTCGTCTCGAACGTCTTCTCATCGATGATGGATCCTTCCGTCAAGCGGATAGGGGCGAAACGTTCCTTCCCGCCATCCATCCGTTGCAACACATAAGGACCATCGAGTTCCTTCAGGACTTCTTGAAAGGCAGACGCGAGAGTCGTCCGGTTGGCTAGACCTGCTCGCGAGACGATTTCTTTTGCGATTTGCGGGGACAGACCACTGAAGAGACCAAGTAACTGACGATCGAGCTTCCCAGCGTTCCAGTCAATCCGGTGAAGCGCCTTTTCGATATCTCCTGTGAGCGGATCAACTTTATCCTGTGCCGGCGGAAGCTGGTATGTCATCCCTGGCATGATCGTCCGGAAGGTGTTTTGACTGAGTGGTAAGTGTTTGATCGCATCGAGGATCTTATCTTGTCCATCGGTCAAAATGATGTTCGAGTGACGTCCCATCAATTCGATATAGATTTTTTTCGCTTCCTCATCGCCAAGTTCGTTCCGGGAGCGGACGCGCAAGACGATGATCCGGTCGCGTTCGAGTTGTTCGATTGACTCGATGAACCCGCCTTCGACATGTTTACGGAGCATCATACAGAAGAGCTGTCTCTTATACACATC
>NZ_WBYY01000047.1:0-19770 GCF_048985645.1 Exiguobacterium sp. A1_3_1
TGCATCCAGGCCCGTGCTTTCGCGGCTTTTAAGAGTGCGAGCGTCGCTCGTGGACTCGGTCCAATCTCAACGTCACGATGGGCGCGGAGTGCGTCACAGACATCGAGTAAGTAGTTTTCGACGCTATCTTCGATCGAGACGGCGATGACTTCCTCTTTCCAGTCATTGAGTTGTTCGAGCGGAATCTGTAGTTCGGCTGCTGTTAAGTGTGCTCCACGTAATAATGCCTTCTCCGCCTGACGTGTCAGCGGAGCGAACGACAACTTGAACAAGAAACGGTCGAGTTGGGCATGCGGCAGTGGGAATGTGCCGTGTCCATCGAATGGATTTTGTGTCGCGATGACAAGAAAGTGTTGCGGTAACGTATAGGAGGTATCCCCGATCGTCACTTGTCCTTCCGCCATTGCCTCGAGCAATGCTGACTGTGTCCGTGGCGTCGTCCGGTTAATCTCATCGACGAGGACGATGTTCGCAAACAGCGGACCAAACCGTTGTTCGAACGATCCTGTCAGCGGGTTGAACAGCTCCATCCCAAGTAGATCGGTCGGTAACGTATCCGCTGTACATTGAATACGTGAGAACTTCGCTTCGAGTGTCTGCGCTAGTGCTTTTGCTAGTGTCGTCTTACCGGTCCCCGGACGGTCTTCGAGCAACACATGACCTTCTGCGAGCAAGCCCATCAATAAATGATCAATCACATCGTCCTGACCAAGGACAGATTGTTTGAGTGATGTACGTAACGTTTGAAACATAGATGATTCCCCCTTTAAGATGCATCGTATTTCTAAAGTGTACGAAAATTCAGAAAAAACTGCTAGTGATTTTCCAGGAATCACGCATAAAGAAATACGTCTATCTTTTATACTACCAGTTTCATCCAAAAGTTTCGTGAAATATCAAAAAAATTGAAACAGGATTATGAAGTTACTTAGCGAATAGAAGGATATAGTCATTAGAATAGGGGGGATGGACAGATGAAACTACATACTACCGAATCGAACTCTACTCTAAACCAGCAACAGGACGTTGCTCACAGTCCTATCGACGAGTATCAACGGATTGTTGCTGGAGGACCTCCGAATCGCCGAGCCTTTGCCGCGATTCGTCGGCTCCCATTCGCATTACGTTTGCTGACGTATACGATCGGTTCCTTATTCACAGCAGGCATCCTCGCTGGACTCGTCATCAGTCTACTCGGTTAAAAAAGACTCCCTCAGCATTCCGAGGGAGTCTCATCATTCTTCAAAGAGATCATCCATCAACTCGGAGATCTCTTTTTTACGTGCGTTCGTCTCATCGCGTAAGATCCGAATCGAACGTCCGGTCCAGTCAAGTCGGTCGCCGATCGTTGCCTGGCGCGGTAAACGACTTTTCGGTAACGTGATTGTCTCGCGTTCGTCGGTTTCGCAAATCGCTAGATCGTCTTCAAAATCTGCTAGGGTCAATCGCATCTGATGCACCTCCACGTCTCGTTATTCCGGTCGTAAATCGGTCCGGTTCGATTCCTTGATGCCGTCACCGGTCGAAATATACTGAATCGTTCCACTTTGATCGGTCCGGTCAATCGTAATCCGTTCTGCTTTCAGTTCCTGTAAAACGGAGGGACGTGGGTGACGATAAGCATTATCCTGCCCGGCTGAGATCAAGGCTCGCTTCGGATCAACGGCTTGTAGGAAGGGCAGGGAGGACGATGTGTCTGCTCCGTGATGCCCAAGCTTCAAGACATCGGCGCTAAGATCGGCATCCGACTCGAGCAATTGTCGTTCCGTCCGGATCGGAGCGTCACCCATGAAGAGGAACCGGTCCTGTCCATGTTCGACCCGCAGAACGGCACTCCAACTGTTGAGATCCTGCGTTCCGTCCGTTAGGGGCGCAAGGAACGTAAAGCGTGCGGCTTCAATCGGTATCTCAAAACCCGCTTTGACGGCTTTAATTGTCACCCCTTCGCGTTTGACGGCTAGAAGGAAATCGCGGTATGTCTCTGTCGTATGCGTGACACGCGGGGCATAGACGCTATCGACTGGAAAGGCATCGAGGACGGTATCGAGTCCACCGATATGATCGGCGTCCGGATGTGTCGCGATGACTGCTGTTAAGCGTTTGACACCCAATTCTTGCAGGTAGCGGACGACATCCTCACCTTTGCCGTTATTCCCGCCGTCAATCAAGATTGCGTCTTCCTTCGTCCGGATGAACGTGCTATCTCCTTGACCGACGTCAAAACCGTAGACCTCCATTTGTCCCTCTGTTGGGGCAAGGGGCTCTTCGTCCCGTGTCGTATAGAAGATGACGATCAGGCAGAGTGCTAACAGAATCGTTGATCCCCATTTCAACATGTCGGTTCCTCTTTCTCGAACAGATACAGCATGCCGTTACGCGGATGACCGAACCGTGGCCCCCGGTAACCGCGCCGTTTCAAGGCAGCACGCATCAAAATCATCATACCGCCATGCCCGACGAGTAAGACCCGTTCATCATCCTCGAACATCAGTTGATTCAACAGGACCTCAATCCGTTCATTCGCTTCCTTGATCTCCGCTTGAATCCGTTTGCTGAACGGGGCTGCGAGTCGACCGAGGACCGCCCAGCCAAGAAACGGTAACCGTAGATTCGACTGAATCGTCGGAAACGGTACTTCCCGTAGTAGATCCGTCACGATGATCTCTTTATCGTAGACACTCTTCGCCGTCTGGACGGCGCGTGGCATGCTACTGGCATAACAGACCGTCCAGTCAATCTGACCAAGCTCGACCGGTTGAATATCGATGTCTGACGTATCATACCGTTCAATCCATTTTTCAATATCGCTGGCGCTGATCCAGCCTTTTGTCGGGTATCCTTCCGTAACCCGGTGATGTCTCACTAATCCAATTTGTTTCATGCTTCGTGCGACGGTCAAGACCGTCTCCCTCACTTTCATTCATCATTTAGAGTGCGGCGCGAATCGCCAGTCCACATAAAATCGCACCTAAGATACTGAGCAAGCTCCCGATGATGTAATATTCCGCAAAGCGGCGATCTTCAAACTGTTTAAAACGGGCCAGTGCCTTCAAAGCAATGATGAAGCCAATCGCTCCGGTTGCGTTCGTGACGACGAGCAGGGTAATGATTGCCCGTTCGACGAGACCGATATAACGCCCGATTCCGTTTAATTCCGTCGTATAACTGCGCGCAGAATCTTCGACTTCATGTGTGACGGTCCGTGAGACGCCGTCGAGTTGCTCCTTACGTGTCACTTTTCGCTCGAAATGCGCTTCGATCAAGCGCGGAGCAAATGGTGCGAGCATTAAAGCAATCCCGTGACCGAGTAACTCCGTCGTCACTAAACTAAAGCACAGAATCCAGAGGACCTGCTCGGGTCGCGCGAACGACAATGACCAATCAATCGGAACGAACACCCATGTCAAGGCAATGATGGCAGCGATATGTAACGCTTGATCGATCCAGTACGCCGCTGCTTGCTTGACGCGACGTTTGAGCGGGGAAGCATCGAGTAGGGCGTGAAACACGAGAATGCTCCCTCCTAGCCATCCGGAGATGTCGAGGGTCAACTGCCCTCGGATGACGAAGAACGCGAGGACAAGTAGCATCAGAGACGCATGGACGGCAAGATGTTGGAACAAGATGCGTCGGTGTCGATGTTTCAGTTGCGCCATCCGTCTCGTCTGTAATGGAAAATCAGCAAGTAAGTGGACAAGGATAAGGCTAAGTAAGACAGTCACCGAATCGCCTCCCAGACTTGGAATTGCTCCAGTGCCTGTGCCAAGGCAGCTTCAAGTCGCTTGCGTTGCTTACGCTGCGAGCGAGAGACGAGTTTTGCGACATTCGCGCGAGCATCTTGTTCCTTAAAGCCCATCTTTAAACCGATCTCTTCATACGTATCATCCGGATATTGATCCATCAACCGGTGCAACTCAATTTGACGGTCCGTCTTCCCGAAATACGCCGGATAGAGCATCTCAAGATAACCATTCAGCAGGGCGGTCGGTAAGTAGGGCGGTCCAGCAAAGGCGATCTGTGACGGAAGCGTCTTCGCCAATTCCTGTGCTTCAAAGGCATGAATGATCGCACTGCCATTGGCTTCTTCAGCTTGGGTCGTTGAAATCGTCTCATATTGACCAAATCCGATCCCGATGTAACCTGGTAATTCTTGATTCAATAAGTGCAGCATGACCGGATAACTGACCGGATAATCTGCAAATACCGCCAGTAAGCTATCACCGGATTTGATTTGGAACGGAACGATACTCGTAGGAAATGCAGTATTCAGATCGTTCGCGAGTTCTCGGAGCGCTTGAAGTAATGCTTCTTTGCTCGGATAATCGCGGGAGCCTTTGACATCAAACGACAAGGCAACAGCTTGCATGACGATTCCTCCTGTTCATTTGTTGCCACAATCATGGAAACATTTGATTTGTTACCGTTAAAAAGGTAACATTCGCGGTGTTACTGTTATTAGAGTAACAAAGAATGAAGAAGAAGACCAACAGGACGATAGACCGATTTTTAGATGACAGGGGGGATGAATGAATCTGACCAGAAAATCATTTTTTTATTTAAGTTAACATAACATATATTATCAATAGTTATAAGATTTTGTCTCATAATCAGGGTAAACTTAAGATAGTGAGACAAAACAAAAAAACACGGAATTAACCGTGTTTTCGACAATCATACGGACGTGTCCGTTCCAATCGATGAATCAAACGATCCAGGAATATATGATGGCGGCGTTCAAGTTGCGTGATCCGATCAAGTGGCAACCACGCGAAATCAAAGAAATCACCGCAATCCTGACCGTCACCAGCCACACAATGCGTCCAGCGGTTCTCTTGGCATTCAATGTGCGCATGGTAGAAATACGTGTAATGCACCCGCATTCGCTCCGGATAGCGCATCTCTTCTTCGCCGATGTACTGGACGGATGCTAACGAGAGACCACTTTCCTCAAGCGTCTCACGGACAGCCGCTTCTTTTGCGATTTCAGCATCTTCGATCGTACCTGCGGGGATCTGCCAATCACTCTCAGGAGCCGATTGTGGATGAAAAACAAGTAGTTCCCATCCGTTAGGTTTTTCCCGAGTGATATAGATTGCTACTTTTTCGCGACGTCTGAATTTCATCTTCATCACCTCTCCAAGGTCGGCAGATTGCACAACAAGCAGCTAAAGGGACGGTCCCGTAGCTGCTTGATCAATTGACGCTATAAGCAAAGCTGCGGAGACGCGTGACCCGACGCTTGTTCGTGACGAATCGTGACCTGACTATTTCTTCTATTGTAGCCGTTATTGGTCAGTGTTTCAATTTGTAAACGATATTTATAGCGATAAATCTCAAAATTACGAGCATTCGTCTCAAAATTCCCCCTCTCCTGCCCCGCTAGATCTAAAAAAGCTCCCCCGTTATCCGGAGGAGCCTCGTCTTATCGTGTATACCAGTCGAGTAAGGGACCGAATTTCTCTTCATCGTAGGCAAATGAACCGTTCGATAAGCGGTCGAGGAACGATAACGAACCGATTTGGATCGTTTTTTCCTGCTCTTTTCCGCTGAGGACCAATTCTTTCGCTTGTGTGACGTCGATCAATGCTGCGACTTGGTGTGGTTTCGATTTCAAGTCACGGAGCAACTGTAAGCCACGGAGCGCACGGCTCGAGACTTGGAACTGATCCGCGAGGCGCATTTTCTTCAAGGCACCCCGTTGCGTCAAGAGAACGATCTGTGGTGCTTCCTTGAAGCCAATAGCACCCGCGACAACATCTTGATCCTTCAGGTTGATCGCTTTAACACCGGCAGCCCGAACACCGACGACAGGAACGTCGTCTTCCGTGAACCAGAGACCGAAACCGTTCTGTGTTGCAAGGAACAGCTCCGTTTGACCCGTTGAGACCTGAGCATACAAGACTTCATCGTCTGCCTTCAAACGAACACCTTGAAGTGGTTTTGACTTCCGCTGGGCGTTGTAGTCACTCAGTTTCGAGCGTTTGACCATCCCTTGACGAGTCACGAACAAGCAATGCTGTACTTCGTCGAACGAACGAACGAGATCCGCTGAGAGAACCCGGTCACCCGGTTCGAGTGGAACGAGGTTCGCGACGTGTTGACCGCCATCTTTCCACTTCGTATCCGGCAATTGATGGACCGGAATCAGCAAGTAATTCCCGCGAACGGTCCAGACGATCAAGTGATCCGTCGTCATCGCTTGCCCTTGGAGCAACGGACGATCCTGTTCCTTCAAATCCGGTAAGTCGTTCGAAGCACCGAATGAACGAAGCGACGAGCGTTTGACGTACCCGTTTTTCGACAGGAAGACCATCGTTTCTTCAACAGCGATCATGACTTCCGTCTTCAGCTTCAGTTCTTCAACTTCCGCTTCAATCGTCGAGCGACGTTTGTCCGCGACTTGTTCCTTCAAGACTGTCAATTCCTTGATGATGAGACGATTCCGTGTCTTTTCATCGTTAAGGATCTTCTCAAGACGAGCGATTTCCTTCTCGAGTTTCGCTGCTTCTTCCTGCAACTCGACGATATCGGTATTCGTTAACCGGTAAAGTTGGAGCATGACGACAGCTTCCGCTTGGCGATCCGTGAAGTTGAAGCGCGCGATCAGCTTCTCCTTTGCGTCCGCTTTGTTCGACGCAGAACGGATCAAGGCAAGCGTCTCATCGAGGACAGAGATTGCTGTCATCAAGGCAGAAACGACTTCCTGACGGCGTTTCGCTTGTTCGAGATCAAACGCTGTCCGGCGGATGACGACTTCCTTGACATGTGCAAGATACGCATCAAGTAGTGTCAAGACGCCCATTTGCCGCGGTGTCCGTTCATGGATCGCGACCATGTTGTAGTTATAGGCAATTTGTAAGTCAGTCTGTTTGAGGTAGAAGTGTAAGACACCTTCTGCGTCCGCTTCCTTCTTCAACTCGATGACGACCCGTAAGCCGTCGCGGTCGGTCTCATCACGGACTTCAGCGACACCTTCGACCTTTTTATCAAGACGGAGTTCTTCCATCCGTTTAACGAGATTGGCTTTATTGACCTCATACGGGAGCTCCGTGATGACGATTTGCTGACGACCACCCCGCAGTGTCTCAATCGTTGAGCGCGAGCGGATGATGACTTTCCCGCGTCCTGTCTCGAACGCCTTCTTGATGCCGTCAAGCCCTTGGACGACACCACCAGTCGGGAAATCAGGACCTTGCATGTGCGTCAACAAGTCATCGACGTTCTGGACCGTACCGGAAATCCGACCAATCGCAGCATCGAGGACTTCTCCCGCGTGGTGCGGTGGAATCTCAGTTGCGTAACCAGCGGAAATCCCCGTCGAACCGTTCATCAACAAGTTCGGCAGGAGCGACGGTAAGACGAGCGGTTCTTCTGTCGTATCATCGAAGTTGAGCGTGTAATCGACGGTTTGTTTGTTGATCCCGTCGAGAATCAGACTCGAAACTTTCGAAAGACGGGCTTCCGTATACCGCATTGCTGCCGCGCTATCACCGTCGATTGACCCGTTGTTCCCTTGCATATCGATCAGCGGGTAACGGAGTTTCCACTCTTGGCTCAAGCGGACCATTGCTTCATAGACCGATGAATCACCGTGCGGGTGATAGTTACCGATGACGACACCGACCGTCTTCGCCGATTTCCGGTAGGCCCGGTCGAACAGGTTGCCTTCCGTATGCATCGCATACAAGATTCGGCGTTGAACCGGTTTCAGACCATCCCGGGCATCCGGTAAGGCACGATCTTGGATGATATATTTCGAATAACGACCAAACCGGTCGCCGACGACTTGCTCGAGCGACAGGTTCAGGATGTTTTGTAGATTAGACATGTTCGTTCACACTCTCTTTCGTCACGTGCTCATTCTCGATGATCGAGAGGTCTTCCGCGAGACCGAAGGCGACATTGTCCTCGATCCACGTCCGGCGGTGCCCGACGTTATCGCCCATTAAGACCGAGACACGTTTTTCCGCAACAGCAGCATCGTCGATCGTGACCCGAATCAATGTCCGTGTCTCGGGATCCATCGTCGTTTCCCAGAGCTGCGGTGCATTCATCTCCCCGAGTCCTTTGTAACGTTGGATCATATAACCTTTACCGAACTTCTTCGTCGTTTTCTTGAGCGTCTCTTCGTCCCAGACATATTCGAACTTCTCCGATTTGCCTTTTCCTTTGGAGACACGATAGAGCGGTGGTAAGGCAACGAAGACCTTCCCAGCATCGATCAACGGACGCATGTAACGGAAGAAGAACGTCAATAACAAGACTTGGATATGCGCGCCATCGGTATCTGCATCCGTCATGATGATGACTTTGTCGAAATTACAATCCGACAAGTCAAAATCGGCTCCGACACCGCCACCAATCGCATGAATGATCGTATTGATCTCTTCATTTTTCATGATGTCAGCGAGTTTCGCTTTTTCCGTGTTCAAGACCTTACCACGGAGTGGAAGAATCGCTTGGAACGTCCGGTTTCGTCCTTGTTTCGCAGAACCACCTGCAGAATCACCCTCGACGAGGAACAATTCATTCTTGTCTGCGTTTTTCGAAGCAGCAGGTGTCAGTTTTCCGTTCAAGATGCTCGAACGTTTCTTTTTTTTCCCATTTCGTGCTTCTTCGCGGGCTTTACGTGCTGCTTCACGAGCTTGCGCTGCGCGGATCGCTTTTTTGATCAACAGCGTCGCCGTTTGCGGGTTCTCTTCCAAGTACGTGGAGAGACGACGACTGATGACAGCGTCACAGCTCGTCCGCGCTTCCGGTGAACCGAGTTTCGACTTCGTTTGTCCTTCGAACTGAAGGAATTCTTCCGGAATTCGGATCGAGACGATCATCGTCAACCCTTCGCGGATATCATTTCCGTCAAGGTTCTTATCCTTTTCCTTCAAGAGCGTGTTCTTTCGGGCATATTCATTCATGACCCGTGTCATCGCCGTCTTCGCACCAACTTCGTGTGTTCCACCGTCGCGTGTCCGGACGTTGTTGACGAACGACAGGACGTTTTCCGAGTACGCATCCGTGAACTGGAAGGCGATATCGACTTCGATCTCGTTTTCCGTGCCTTCGAACGCGACCGTCGGATGCAGCGTGTCTTTATCATCGTTCAAGTACTGGACGAATTCGCTGACACCGTCTTGGTACTGGAAGATATCTTGTTTATCAGACCGTTCGTCCGTCAGCGTAATCTTCAGACCTTTCAGCAAGAAAGCGGATTCGCGTAAGCGTTCCGCGAGCGTATCGTAGTTGTATGTCAACGTACTGAAGATCGAGCCATCTGGTTTAAAGTAAACGCTCGTTCCTTTTTGACGCGTCGTACCCGTTTCCAGCAACGTCGTCTTCGGCATCCCACCGTTTTCAAACGTTTGCTCATATTGTTTCCCGTCACGAAAGATCGTCACTTTCAGATCCGTTGACAAGGCGTTAACGACCGACGCCCCGACGCCGTGTAAGCCACCAGACGTCTTATATCCACCTTGACCGAACTTACCGCCAGCGTGAAGGACTGTGAAGATGACTTCAGCAGTCGGTTTTCCAGACGCATGCATCCCCGTTGGCATCCCACGTCCATGGTCACGGACCGTGATTGCATTATCTTTATGGATCGTAACGTCAATTTGTTCCCCGAACCCTGCGAGTGCCTCATCGATCGCGTTATCGACGATCTCGTAGACGAGATGGTGAAGTCCACGGTGATCGGTTGAACCGATATACATACCTGGGCGCTTCCGGACTGCTTCGAGTCCTTCGAGCACCTGTATGGCATCATCATTGTAGTTATTTAAGTCTGTCGCCATTCATTTCACCCCAAAATTCGAAAGTACGACGTCGTTTTTACAAACGTTCGTTCGTTATTTCGAGTAGTCTGTCTCTAATTGTAGGCATCTTCTTGCTTCCTGACAAGCATAACCTGTAAAGCGCATGAAAAAAGACACCTTCACGAACGGGTGAAGATGCCTGAAATCGTGCGATGACTCACAGATATTGATGCTCGATTTTGATGCAACGATTCTCAATATATGGAATACCAGCACCAAGTGCGAGACTTTCTGCTTCGACACTCGAGAGACCGAGCTGATTCCAAATCATCCCGACGTCGCCGTGAGCAACAGCATCTTTGGCGACATCCGCTAAAAACTCAGACCGACGGAAGACATCGACGATATCGATGTGTCCTGGAATACTTGCGACGCTCGGATAGACTTTTTGACCGTTCCACTCGTTTAATGTCGGATTGACTGGAATGACTTCGTATCCGTGTTGGACTAAGTAGTCAGCAATCCAGTTCGCGGTCTTTCCGGAATCACTCGAGACGCCGACGACGGCAATGCGTTTCGCATCCTTCAAATATTGACGTGCTTGTTGATCGGTAATCATCTAGAACTCCCCCTTATGAAAATAACTCTTACCTAACACTCTATACCCGAACCGAGATGAAGTATGCGAAATCGAGCACGTTTTCGACGTTTTTCAGAAATCGTCTTGAAATCAAATGAGTCGACCGATGACCCGTCGAACGACTTCTCGATGCAACTGAGAGCGAATTTGAATATTCATTCTTTTTCAATGACTGAGGTTACATAATACTATTATTGTCATTAAAGAGAATGTCGTAGCTCAAAAACGATAAAAATAGGTTAAATTCTCACGTGCATCGAGTTGATCAACGACCCGCCTGGCGCATTGTCGATGCAACTGAGAGCTCCCTGTCTGACAATTTAACGTTGCGTGAAATAACTATTTCACGCAAACAAGTGTCTGACGTACCAACGTTTGGTATACTACTACTAGAGGGGTGATTGTCGGATGAGTTTATTTAAAAACCTAGGAAAAACGATACATAAAACGACCGTTTCGGCTACAGCACCAGCGATTCCTGGTTATGAGCGGATGCCACGCTTCATTCAGTCCTATTTGGATCAGTTAGCAGCAAAACATTTCTCGTTAGCAACGATGCGCCGCTACGTTTACGACTACGAAGCGTTCTTTCAATTCGTCGCAACGGCGTCGGGTGAAGAAGTGACGGCGCGCGAGATTCCGCTTGAAGCGTTCGTCGAAATCGATGCAGCGGGGATTGAAGCTTATGCTGAATACCTTGCCTTAACGAAACAAAATGCACCGAGCGTCATCAACCGGAAATTATCAGCATTACAGTCGTTATTCCGTTATTTGGTCGATACAGGTCAGCTGTCGGAAAATCCGGTCGCCAAAGTCAATCGACCAAAACAAGCGAAACGGGAACCGGTTTACCTGACGAAACGCGAATGGGATGAATTGATTCAGTTGTTACCATCAAACGTTGAGATGAATGCCCGGGAAGCATCACATTATGAACGAGACCGCGTCCGCGACGTGACGTTGTTCCAACTGCTCGGTTATAGCGGGATGCGCCTCAGTGAGATGACCCAACTCGTCTGGAACGATGTTGATTTTCACGAAAACACGCTTCGCGTCATCGGGAAAGGTAACAAAGAACGACTGATTCCACTCGCGAAACCAGCTCGGATTGCATTGCGCAAATACGCGATTCATTATCAGATGCCAACGAGCGGCGCCGTGCCTGTCTTTCAAAAACACGGAAAACCACTCAGTCCACGGGCAGTCCAGCATATTTTGCAGCGGCACACGGAACGATTGAAACCAGTCCTGCCCTTTTTAGAGCGCAAAAAAATTACACCGCATAAATTGCGGCATACGTTTGCGACACGTCTTGCGACCGGTGGGGTCGACGTCCTGACGATCCAGCAGTTACTCGGTCACGAATCCGTCGCGACAACACAAGTCTATGCCCATATCGGTGATTCCGAGAAAAAACGCGCCGTCGATTTATTCGATGGTGAACGATAATAACATTATGTCAACTAAAGGAGGAATAGCATGAATTATGGGCTCAGTGAACGCAAAATCAAACAAATGTCTGATGCTTATGCCTTTCGACGGGGAAAGAAGTATGTCGCCGCCCGCAAGGTCACGTTGCACAATTACCGAATGGGCGACGAGCTGATCGAAGCGAGTGTCGACGGTGAGGAACGATTCACGGTGACGGTTCGCGTCAAGGCGCACGGTGTCGACGCCGGCTGTAATTGTCCGTCGCTTGCGATGGATACGTCATTTTGCGGACATATCGTCGCCGTTTTACTAGCGATGCATCATGTTCAGGCGCATGGTACACCGACACCGCTATCGCCGCAGATCCGTCCGTTCACGGCGATCCAAGTCGATGACGCTGGCGCGCGCCATTATTTACGCAGTCTCACACCGGATCGTCGGGTAGCGATTCATTTCGAACTGACCGGACCCGTCGTGACGCTCAAACGACTGACGGACAAGCAACAGCATCAACTGTCCCTGCCCTACTTCGATCGTCTGCTTGGACAGACAGAGTATTTGCAGCAAGTCGCCGATGTTTCGTTCAGTCCTGATTTGCAAGAACGCATCGTTTCCGGGACACCAATCGTCAAACTCCATCTCGACCGAACGGCTCAAGAAGTCGAAGTCCGCGTGTCGTTTGATTATCAAGGGATTCAGCTGAATCCGCTCGACGAGACGATTTACGCTGGTCGCGATCAAGTAACGGAGCAAAGTGTCTTACGCTTCTTACGTGAATTCCAAGCAACGCCACGTGACACGCGCTACATCATTACGCGTGACGCCGCGCAATATGCCTTTCTGCGGAGCCTGCTTGACGAACGGATTGCGCTCGGTCAACTGGAGTTATTTGCAACACAAGCGATCCGGACGACGTTACCAAAAGGACCGTTTCATCCGCGGATCGAAGTCGACGTGACGGACCGCCTCGACTGGCTCATCTTTAACTTTTCAATGGACGGGATTCCAGAAGATGAGCTGAAACGTGTCCTGAAGTCGCTCGTCTTACAAAAACGGTACCACCGCTTGAAATCTGGACAGTTCGTTTCTTTAGAAACAAGGGCTTTTCAGCAGTTACAACGGGTCCTCGCTCAGATGGAAGCAAGTGAACGCGACTTACGCGATGGACGAATCGTCTTACCTGCCGTCCGGAACATGAAGCATCTGATCGGCGCCTCCGTCCTCCATCTTCACGCTGATTTGCTCGAGAAATGGCTTGAATTAAAATCCGGACAAGGATTCCGGCTCGACTTGCCGAATTCGTTAGAGTCACGACTCTATCCGTATCAACGGACGGGCATCCAGTTTCTGAAGAATTTGGACGCACAAGGATGTCACGGGATCCTAGCCGATGAGATGGGGCTCGGGAAGACGATTCAAGCGATTGGTTATATCGCGACGATTCCTGCCCGTCGTGCGCTCATCGTCGCGCCGGCGTCACTGCTCCGCAACTGGGAAGCAGAACTGAAACGCTTTTTACCCAATCGACCGGTTCATGTCGTCACGGGTTCTCAAGCTAGCCGACTCCGCGAACTGGAGCACTTACCTGACGATACGGTAACGATCGTCTCCTATACGACGCTTCGGACCGACGTCCGTCTTCATCCTGTATATGACGTCGTCTTCTTTGATGAAGCCCAGCACTTGAAGAATCCGCAGTCACAAACAGTCAGTCAACTGCGGCATCTGCAAGCAAAACGACGGTTCGCGTTAACAGGCACACCGCTCGAGAATCGACCGCGTGATATCTGGTCGATTTTCCATGTCTTGTTTCCGGAGCTACTGCCGGATCTAATGACGTTTGAGAAATGGTCGTTCGATGACATGCAACAGTTCATCCAACCGTTTTTATTGCGACGTGAGAAACAAGATGTCTTACAGGACTTACCGAAGAAACAGATCGAGCATCATTATGTCGAGCTCGGTCCGAACCAAAAACGGTTATATGCGTCGTATCTTGCCAAATTGCAACTGGAGACGCTGCAACACTTAGACGAGACGAAACGCGAAGATCGTTTGAAGTTACTAGCTGGGTTAACGCGTTTGCGGCAAATTTGCAACGATCCAGGTTTATTCGTTGAGGGATACACAGGGGAAGCAACAAAACGAACGCGTCTGCTCTCATTGATTGTCGAAAAACGGGCCGTCGGAAAGCGGATCTTGATTTTCTCGCAGTATACACAAATGCTCGAGCGTATTCGCTCGGATCTCGCGCAACGTCACCTCCCCCACTTCCTGTTGACGGGTGAGACACCACTCGAAGACCGGGTGGCGTTATGCGATCGGTTCAATGACGGTGAAGTCGATCTCTTCTTGATTTCTTTAAAAGCGGGCGGAACGGGACTGAATCTCGCAACTGCTGATACCGTCATTCTCTTTGACAGCTGGTGGAATCCGGCCGTCGAACAGCAAGCTGCCGATCGCGCTCACCGGCTTGGACAACAGTCCGACGTGACGGTCATCAAACTGCTGACACGCGGGACAATCGAAGAAAAGATGACGGAATTACAAGATCGAAAAGCCCAGATGGTCGATGCCGTCCTGACGGCTCCAGACAGTGATGCCTTGACCGTCAAGGAACTCGTTCATCTCGTAACGACAAAGGAGGAACATCGGTGATCCTTGATCTCCTGCTTGGTTACCTTATCGGTAGTATTCTTGGCGGTACGCTCTGGAAGTACGTCAGTCGTACCGATTTGGCTCAGATCGGCTCCGGAAACATCGGCGCCCGCAACGCCCATCGTGCCGGTGGACTCCCGGCCTTTTTATTCGTGTATCTGTTTGATGCCGCGAAGACCGTTTTTGCACTACAGATCACAGACGCATTTTATCCCGTCGCTCTTGCCGTGCTCATCGGTCACTTGTTTCCGTTGTTTCATCCGCGACGCGGCGGTAAAGGGTATGCCGTATTTTCCGGCATCGTCTTCGCCATCACGCCGTGGGCATATCTTGCCGGACTAGGCATACTCGGTCTGTCTTATCTCGTAACGAAAGATAGCGTCAAAGCGGGACTGATTCCGGTTGTTCTACTCCCGTTACTCCCTGTCTACTTTGACGCGGGACCCATCAATATCTTGTGTACCGTTGCCGTAAGTCTACTTGTCCTGTGGGCTCATGATGCACTCCACAAGCCAGTCATTACATAAGGAGGACGTCTCATGATCGATTTTTCCATTGCCACCGCTTCGGACGCGGAAGCAATCCATGAACTGAACTACCTCACCTTCACGGAAGAGATTCCGCAACATCAACCGAATATCGAACGGAAACGGATTGACCGGTTTCATGATCAAAACACCTATCTGATTGGCAAGGAAGACGATCGACTCGTCGCGATGATTGCTATTCGGAAGCATCGTCCTTTTTCGCTTGAGGAAAAGGGCGTGACGCTAGATGAGACACTGACGGACCCAGCGGAAATCCGCTTACTCAGCGTTCGTCCCGAATACCGCAATAGTCGTACGTTCATGCAATTGATGCGCTTTTTGATGGTCTACTTGGAGCGGGAAACGATTGATCATGTCTATATCAGTGGTACGACACGGGAAGCTAAACTATATGCGCGGTTCGGCTTCACACCAATCGCAGCAACGCTCGGTAGTGGCGATGCCCAGTTCGTACCGATGTTGTTGTCGCGCGCAACATACGAACGGTCCGTCATCGCGGACGTTTTACGTCCTCTGCATTTTCTAGCCGGTCCGGTCGAGGTTGCACCAACAGTCCGCCAAGCGGCGCAACAAGCACCGCGCCCACACCGGACGGCCTCGATGCGCCAGCTCGATCAAGATTTACGTGGTCGGATGTGTCAGTTGCTGGATTTGCCACATGTCTCGATGGCTGTTGGCAGTGGCACCCTCGCCAACGATATTGTCGCACAACAACTGAGTGGACATGGATTGATCCTAAACGGTGGCGAGTTCGGTCAACGCTTGATCGATCACGCGGCACGAGCAGGAAAGTCATTTGATATCCACCTACTTCCGTCCGGTCACCCAATCGAATTAGAACAACTCGCAAGCCAACTGCATCAAACGGAGTACGACTGGATTTGGTTGACGCATTGTGAGACGTCTACGGGCGTTCTCTACGATCTCGATGCGGTAAAAGCGCTGTTAAATCAACGAACCGCACTCATCGTCGATGCGATCAGCGCCGTCGGGACCGGACGTTTCTCATACGCTGGCTGCAGATTCGTCACGACCGTCTCCGGAAAGGCAATTGGGGGTTTACCGGGTCTTGCGTTCATCGGGCATACGTCCAGCGTATTGCCTTCCTCCCGGATTCCACGTTATCTGGATCTCGGACTCTATGCGGAAGGGGTTGCTTTTTCCGGTTCCTCAAATCTGTTGCTGGCTTGTCAGGCAGCGCTCGATGCCCTTGATCTCGATCAAGCCGCCATCAAGATGACTTATCTCGAACAGGCCGTTCGGGCGACTGGTTTCAACCTGCTTGCGACTCAAGAAGCACAAGCGCCGGGAATTCTGACGATCGTCCATCCGTCGGCAACGGCTTTAGGAGACGCTCTCCGGATCCAGGGCTATCATGTTCAATATGAAAGCGACTATCTCGTCCGCAATCAATGGCTCCAAATCTCAACGATGGGACAGACGACGATGCGGCACATCGAACGTCTCATCCGTGTATTAGTCCGTGAAAACCAACGCATCACCATAAAAAATGAACAAAATGAAAGACCTCTTAACCCTTGATTTCAAGCGGTTTGGAGGTCTTTCGACTTTAAAAAATAAAAAATAAAGGTTTAAGGATTTAAAACATAGGGGTATAAACTCACTAGCACCGCATCAAACCGGTGACTTACTCACACATGTTTCTCAATATCAGCGTAATGACCTGGGAGAGAAATGCAAAGTCACGAAAGCGTCAGATTCAAAGCGAGTCTGAAACCGATTGTCTTAGCATGTTTCATATTGTTCAGGACTTGTCCTGCTCCTACATTCATTACCTTTTGAGGGCTATACCAAATTCAAGGGGGAAATGAACATGTCAGTTAAATTAACAGCCGAAAAACGCGAGGTACGTCCACGCTCACTCCGTAAACAATTACGTCATGAAGGAAAAGCTCTTGGTGTCGTGTATGGTTACAAAGTGGAAAGTACACCAATCGCATTCGAAGAAAAAGAATTGCTTAAAATCGTTCGAGAAAACGGTGAGAACGTCTTGATTTCACTGAAACTCGACGGTAAAAATATTAACGTCTTGATCAACCGTCGTGATATGGATGTCTTCACACCAACTGTCGATCACGTTGAATTCATCGCTGTTAAAATGGATGAAGAGACAGAAGTCGAAGCAGACGTCGTACTCGTCGGCGAAGCAGCTGGCGCTAAAGTCGGCGGATTCCTGTCACAGACACTCTTTAAAGTAACAGTCGAAGCAACACCAGATAAATTGCCAGAGAACGTCGAAGTCGACGTCACGAACCTCGAAATCGGCGATTCAATCTCTGTAGCTGATCTTCCGGAACAAAAAGATTTCCGTATCGTCACTGAAGGCGACATTCAAGTCGCAGCTGTCGTCGAATCAACGCTTGAACAAGAGCTTGAGGAAATCGAAGAAGCAGAAGCTGAGGCACAAGCGGAAGCTGGTGAAGACAACGAAGCGGAAGCTACGGAAGAGTCTTCAGAAGAAGCAAAAGAAGAGAACGAAGACAACAAATAAGTCGTTTGACGATACGCCCTTCGTGGCGTATCGTTTTTTTGTGTCTTGACAATAGACAGAAGATTGCCTAAAGTGAACAGCGTATCACCTATTACCATATCCACTAGGGGAGCCCATTTGGCTGAGACGATTCACTTCGGACCCTTCGAACCTGATCTAGTTCATACTAGCGTAGGAAAGTGGAGCGATCACATCCAATGACTCCTGCTGCGCGCAGTTTTTCTGAGGACCGCTCTCTTTTTTACGGAGGGCGGTCTTTTTTGGCGTCTCCCCCATTCTAAGGAGGACGTACCTAATGCAAAACTGGAAAATGAAAGAAATCATGGTCATGATGATGCTCGCCGTCGCTTGCGGGGTCATCTATCTTGGTTGGTCAACACTCTGGTTACCGATGTCTGCGATCTTCGGACCTGTCGGTGCCAACTGGATGTTTGGGATCTGGATCATCGCGAGCCCGCTCGTCGCAGCAATCATTCAAAAACCAGGTGCCGCTCTCATCGCGGAAATCGTCGCGGCAGCCGTCGAGCTGTTCACGGGTAGTCACTTTGGTTTATCGGCTCTACTGATCGGGGTATGCCAAGGGCTTGGTGCGGAAATCGTCTTTGCGATGACGCGTTATCGCCGTTATGACACATGGACATTGATGTTATCGGGTGTTGGAGCCGCGATTGGTAGCATTGTCTATAGTCTGATCGCGAACGGATTCGGTTACTACACGACGACGACGTTGCTTGCGACAACTGGCTTACAATTAATTAGTGGCGCATTACTGGGCGGCTTGCTTGCAGCGATTCTCGTCCGTCGCCTTGTTGCGACCGGTGTCTTGAACGGGTTTGCGGCAGGACGTGCGAAACGGGAAGTCGCATGATTACTGTCGACGATCTCAGCATCCGCTACCCCGGTCAGATGAAGTCGGTGCTCGATCATGTATCGCTGACGATCGAGCAAGGAACGACCCTTCTGCTCGGACGAAGCGGGAGTGGCAAGACGACACTGCTTCATGCCCTAGCCGGACTGACACCAGAGACGATTGAAGTCGAACAGACTGGAACCGTTACCCGGTCCGGTTCGGTCGGAGTGCTGTTCCAAAATCCAGAAGAACAGTTCTGCATGGAAACGATCGGACGCGAAATCGCTTTTAGCTTAGAAAACCGGTCGATTCCACGCGCAGAGATGGAGGAACGCATTGAACGCTTACTCGCACTCGTTGGTCTCCCTCTCCCCTTCTCGACACCAATCGCGAGTCTATCCGGGGGGATGAAACAACGCCTCGCGCTCGCCGCGGTCCTGGCACTTGAGCCGACGATCTTATTACTCGATGAACCAACAGCTCAGATTGACCCGATCGGGCAACACGAGCTGATGGCGTTGATCTTTCGGATTCAGAAAGAACATGATTTAACGATTGTCTTGATCGAACACCAACTCGATGTCTGTTTACCTTACATCGACAAAATCGTCTTACTTGAGGACGGATCAGTGACTGCAACGGCGCATCCGCAGGATTTGTTCCCGCAGGCGTATACAGAGCTTCAATCGAAAGGGATCGCTGTTCCCTCTTTGTATCCGTACACGTTAGAGACGTTACCCATAGACGGACCACAAGCAGCGCGACTTCACGTGCTTCCTCCAGTCGCTACAGCAGGCACTGCCTTGTTACACGTCGCTGTATTATCGACGAAAGCCCCTTACCCGCTGACCGATGCGACATTTTCCCTGAAGACGGGAGAATGGGTGATGCTACTCGGGGCAAACGGATCCGGGAAAAGTACGTTGCTTGCAACACTCGGGCGGTTGCTCTCGCATCAAGGAACATATCGGTTCCAGGAACGTCCGGCTCAGCGTTACTCACGGCGACGCTTTTATGAGCATGTTGGCTATGTCTTCCAACAACCGGATCTGCAGTTTCTCAAACTGACAGTCGAAGCGGAAATCGACTGGAGTCACCGGGCAGCGACGAGTGATGAGCGCACAGCGTTGCTCGAACGGCTGGAACTCGCATCTGTCAAACAGCAGTCACCGCTTGCGCTTAGTACGGGGCAACAACGAAGGCTCAGCGTCGCGACGATGCTCGGGCAGTCGAAGGATATGTTGTTGCTCGATGAACCGACGTTCGGACAGGATGGATTGACGACACGGCGGCTCATGGAACAGTTGTTGACGGAACAACAAAACGGAACGACGCTCGTCATGGCAACACACGATATGGAACTCGTCGCTCGATACGCG
>NZ_WBYY01000048.1:0-19686 GCF_048985645.1 Exiguobacterium sp. A1_3_1
CAACTATAAGTTATCCCTTCCTTCTGTCCATCGGAATTGGTTTATTGTTTTGGTATGGGAACCATTTTTTTGAAGGATCTGAATGGATGCGATTGGTTCTATTAAACACGGTCCAGTTGTTCGTCGGTATTTTAAGTACGAGTTGGATCATAAAAAGTTATCTCAAGAATGAATCCGCTAGACGTTTTTGGATGTTTTTAGGTCTTGGAACGAGTTTTTCTGCCCTTGGCACACTTGTTTGGATCATCTTACTTGTTACGAATCATGTCATAAATATACCGGACTTATCATCTTTAACTTGGGTCTGCTCTTACTTTTTTTACTTTGCTGCCCTGTTAAATCAACTTATGAATCAAACGAGAAAATTTTCAAACTCGGCATTCTTCTTTAATACAATGATTTATATGATAGCCGCGACTTCAATTAGTTATCATTACCTGCTTTATCCGCTTTATCAGATTAATCAGCAGTCTTTGTGGTACATCGCCCACACGTTTCTTTTCCAAATTGCCGATTTAGGAATTCTTTTTTTTATCATCACGCTTTATTATTTAATTCTATTCAACAAACGAAATGCATATTTGACTTATCTCATCATCGGTTTATTTTTACAAGTCA
This sequence comes from Exiguobacterium sp. A1_3_1, assembly GCF_048985645.1. NCBI lineage: Bacteria > Bacillati > Bacillota > Bacilli > Caryophanales > Exiguobacterium > Exiguobacterium sp. A1_3_1. Next base: position 619 of record NZ_WBYY01000048.1, read on the forward strand.
TCGGAGATATCACTTTTGCACAATTTACAATTAAGAATAGCTATATATCAGGTGGCAGTGTCGATTTGATTTGGACTATCGCATTACTATTTATCGGTTACACCGCTCGATATCATGAAAAAGAGCCTAAACAAGAAAGTATGATTGATCCATTTGCTCTTAATGTCTCAACCAAAAAAGAATTTATCTTTCCTTATTCGAGCATCTTGATCCTCTCCATCCTAATGATGCAAAGTTATGCCTGGAATTTAAATGCCTTAAGTACAGGATGGATCATGATTTTTTTTCTTATCATCATTAGACAAGCTTTTACTGTCATGAAAAATAGTGAATTATTAGCTGAATTAAACCAAATCGCATATATCGATCCATTAACGAGCTTAGGTAATCGTGCATCATTTTTACAAGACACCAAAAATAGCCTCAAAGATGAACACGCACCGCTTGCCTTCATATTGCTTCAAGTAGAACGAGTGCGGATGTACACAGATATTTTCGGGCATCATGTTGGAGAACAGATCATGAAAGAAGTATCTTTCCGCTTAAAACATGTATTGAAAGAGAATTTTAAAATGTATCGGTACAGTGAAGATGAGTTTATGATTGTACTTCTGAAAACAGAGAGATCTAATATCACTGTTGTGAATGAAAAGATACTTATTCATCTTGCAGCTCCTATCCGTTTGAAGGAGCTAGAATTGAATATTGTAGCGCATGGTGGTGTCAGTGTATTTCCTGACCAAAGTTTGACGATCGAAGAAATACAGGCTCATACAGCTGAAGCTCTTTATCAAGCTAAACAGAATGGAAATTACGCATTTGTTTACTATGGAACTGAACTTCAATCCAACTTAGTACGAAAGCTTGAAATTGAATCCTATTTACGAAATGCGATACGTGAGCATCAATTGAGCGTTTACTATCAACCTAAAGTCAATCTTCGTTCTGGGAGAATCGTTGGTATGGAAGCATTGCTCCGTTGGCATCATCCAAAGTTCGGATGGATTTCACCAGCTGAGTTCATTCCAATCGCTGAAGAAGCAGGTCTGATCAATGAAATCGGAGAGTGGGTCCTATTCACTGCGACTTACCAAAGTAAACAACTTCAGCTTTTAGGATTCGAACCCTTACTTCTATCGGTCAACGTTTCTGTTCTTCAATTTCAGAGTCCAAACTTCTGCCGGCGTGTCATCGAGATTCTCGAGGAGACATCTCTTGACTCGCAATGGCTCGAGCTTGAGATTACAGAGAGCATTGTTCAAAACATCAAAGAGAGCGTTTCGATTTTGCAATGTTTGAAGACCTCGCAGATTAAAACATCCATCGATGACTTTGGAACAGGGTATTCGTCCTTGAATGTACTCGAGCAACTTCCGATTGATACATTGAAAATCGATAAGTCATTTATCGATCGCCTGACTTCTAATCAAAAATCGCCTATGGTCAAGACGATCATCGAGCTCGGCTTGAATCTTAATTTAACCGTCGTAGCGGAAGGAATCGAAACGATTGAACAAAAAGAGGTTCTTACTTCTTACGGATGTACGATCGGTCAAGGTTACTTATTCTCTCGTCCAATCGATTTTGACGCATTTGTTACATTGCTTCAAACACAAGATGTTTTGAAGACCACATCTCTCTAAAAATTTTAAAGTGCATGCCGTAGATGACGTTTGATCGTTTATGTCATGCACTTTATGATGGCGATTTATTTTTCTATCTTGATCTTAAGGAATAATTTTAAGATGCTCTGCTGATAAACCAGTATAGACCTGTTTTATAAACAAATTCTTTTCAAAAAATAAGCTCATTGTATACTAAGTGAATATGATAAGAAGGAGTATAAGATTAGCATGTTTAAACAACCTAAAAGCTTTATCCTCATCATTCTACTTTATGCTTTAGGCTATTATGGATGGATTGTCACTTTTTCTGATTCTCAATTTCTTGAAGCACTAGGGGGAAATATTTTTTCAATTGCAGGATTGTTGATCGCCCTTCTCTACTTGAGGATTGCTATCAAATGGGCTGATTCAAATGATCGTAAGTTCTGGTTACTTATCACTTTCGGCACCTTTTGTTATTTAATCGCCGAATTGATTTGGTTTTTCACAGAGAATATTTTTCACAAAAACGTGGCGTTTCCAGGATGGCCAGACGTGTTTTACATTCTACAAGTTATCTTCCTGCTTTACGCTCTGATTCACAAAATTTTGAAGGATGCAGCTATACAGCAACGCATTTCATTTTTATTTGATGTCCTAATCATTCTAGTCGTTGCGAGTACCTTCTCTTGGCACTTTTTAATCGAGCCTATTTTGGATACGAGTGCGGCAACCATGAATGCTCTCATTGTCTCCCTAATCTACCCTTTAGGAGACTTGGGCATGTTAGTCGCCGCTTCCTTTTTATTCTTTAACCTTACGAGTAAGGATAAAAGTTTATCTATGTATCTCATTATCGCAGCCGTCACGATACAAGCAATCGCTGACTCTGTTTACTTGTATTTGATTGCTCAAGACACATACATCTCAGGTAGTTTAATTGACCCTCTGTTCATCATAGCAATGATCGTTTTAGCTTTTGCAGGTCTTCAACATCAGCCAAATACTATATGTACAACGTCAACAACTCATCCTGAAAAGTTAAATATTTTTCAAATGCTCACGCCTTATGGAGGAGTCTTGATTCTGTTCGTCTTCATGGGTTTTCACTCGCGTAGTTTCGATATCGTGACAGTGGGTTCAGGACTCTCCATTTTACTCGTCATCACTCGGCAAGTCTTAATCATTGTCGAGAATCATAAGTTAGTCCGGCGCTACTACGATCAAGCACAAACGCTTGAATTAAGTGAAGAACGGTATAAATCCTTGTTCGAATATCATCCAGATCCAGTGTACTCAACTGACCTTAAAGGTCAATTTGATAGTGCGAATACTGCCTGTAGCGATCTTCTCGGCGTCTCTAAGACCGACTTGATGGGTCAAAATAGCCTTCGCTATGTCAAAGATACACATCGGATGACGGTCGCAGAAGAACTAAAGGAAGTATTTAAAGGTATGCCCCGAAGTTATGAGACCGTTGTTGAAAATGCATTCGGTTCCAGTATGTATATGAACATCACCAATGTTCCAATCATCGTCCAAAACGAAATTGTTGGAATCTTCGGTATCGGTAAGGATGTGACTGAAATAAAGCGAAATGAACAACGTATTCAATACCTTGCCTATCATGATGCGTTGACAGGATTATTCAATCGCCTTGCGTTCGAAGAACGCCTGTTAAAGCTCATTAAAAGTGATTCTTTTCATCCTCCATCAAATGTGTCTTTATTTTTCATGGACTTAAATCAATTCAAAGCAGTCAACGATACTCTGGGACACGATGTCGGTGACCAATTATTGAAAGCGGTCGCTAGAAGACTACAATCATTCGATGCGGATTTTGACATGATGGCACGGCAAGGCGGTGATGAATTTACATTACTTTTAAAGAATGTTAAATCATACGAACAACTTCATCGTATTGCAAATCAGTTGTTGAGCACGTTACAAGCACCTTATGAGATTGCCAATCATATGATTTCATGTCCGCCAAGCATCGGTATCTCCTGCTATCCGACGGATGCCTCGAGTATGCTCGAGATGCTACAGCACGCAGATCTCGCCATGTATCGTGCGAAAGACATTCCTTCAGGAAGCTACATTCTTTATAATGAACTGCAACATATGCCGAGTTAATCATGCTATATTTCATTTTCTTCGTAAAATAATCCGTAAGTTAGGCTGCCATCGATTAGAATGGCAGCCTTGTCTTCGTGTCGTATTTTTTTAGAACATTAATGATTTTAAGAATATACATCACGTACGATAGGAACGATTTTTAATGGTTTCATGTTTTCGGCTAAATGACTTTAATAGCCAGATATGATAGAAATACTCGACGACAGCAACGATCAGTGCAACATAAAGTGACATCCAAATCGAATCTCCACCAAATTCATCCCTTACTGTTCCAACAAAGAACCAGGTCAAAAGAAACGTTAGACCTAAATCCGCAATCGTAGCAACGAGATTCCCACTCTTTCTTAAAATGATGTAATCTCCGAGAATATAAGCAACTAATCCTACAACAAGCGCAATCCAAACCGAATGATACCACTGTATTTCATACCCTACGCTCAGTACGAAATAAAATACGATAACGAGAATCGGTAGTTTGACACTAATTGATTTTGTATGATTCCATTTCATGTTAGTTCCCCTCTCTTTTATTACACTGACCATATAAAACTCCTTATCTAATAAAAAAGGAAGCCAGCGAATAATTGTTACTGAGCTTAAACGGTAGACAAATCACTTTTGCTTTCTAGTGTTCGCCTTGCCACCTGCTTTATTGCGACTTATTTTGTTGCTGTTTCCTTCTACCATGATTTTCGTCCTCCTTTTGAAGTGTAATCTGTGATACTCTCTTTATATACCCAAACATATATTTTAAATACATGTTAAAGTGATTTTTTTCTTGAGCATTTACTCATTCTCGAATTAAGAAATAATGTTTAATCTAATGGTCTAGATTTTAGTGGACACATTATGGATAGAATGGTGATGGACTTCAATCTTTTTTTCATTTATTCGTTTTTTCTCCACAAAATATAATAATTAATTACGAGAATTTATAATTTTTGTTCGTTATATAGGTTTAACAATCACGAAGTATTGGGATAGAGATACATAGCTGTTTCAAAATGATTATGCGGTTAATGAGATTTTTGATAAAAACACGACCTAGAGTTGTTCAAAAATTTTTAATTGACTCGTATACTCACATCCTCATGCTCATGGAAATGTTCCAGAGATCGTTACTCATCATGTAGATGATCGCATAGACACAATCAATCGTTCATCACGCCATATTAAAACGAAAAAGTGAGGGATAAACATGGTAGATACCAAACCTGTACATGAACAATTGGCTAAAGAAGAGTACAGTCATTTAATAGAATTTGTATTTCCATTCAACATGGACTTAAAAGACCACGAAACATTCATCATTTTTCGAAATAAATATGAATTGTTCGATTTTTTATATAGAAATAAACAATCTGATCATCAAGTACTTCTCCATTTACTTCACAAACTAGATATTCTAACGATTGATGATTGTTACCCAGGTGAGTCGATACTAGACCATTTATTAAATGTTGATTATACGATTGCATTACCTGGAGGAAGATGGATTTATTATTCTGATTCTAGACCTTGAAAGATGTTAAGGTAATATCTAAAAAAATGAATGTTCATCTTTTGTATCCCGGATATTCTATGTTTTTTTGGCATAAAACACCCCTCCTGTTTCACTGTGAACTAAGAGGGGTGTTTCTTGTATATGTGTTTAGCGTAGTGTGAATCACTTTTAAGAATCTGAGCGTCTTAAACGACACAAATAAATGTCATATTACAAAATTGCTTAACTATTTCAAACGTCTAATTCCTTTTGATGAGGAGTGTTTTCTGACTCTTGATTTCTCGGACTTCCAGTAATCTTTGTTCTTCCGTATAGAAAAAAATGAGCAAATAGACAGTAAAACGCTTGATTTTCATTCAGCTGGAATAGCCGATCCTCTTTGACGATCAGACCAAACGAAATCGTTTCGTTCGAGTACGTACCTTTTTCAACATAATATTCCTTTTGAAGTCATACCATTATTTAGGTGGTTGTCCCTTCTACTATTTATGAGGTTTCTCATATCCCCTTTAAATAAGATTGCGAAAATTCATTCCACCCCCCATAATATGAACATACGTTCTTATTATGAGGAGGTCCATCATGCAGCACCTTCATACCAACCCGACACATTTAATTTCTCAACACTCGTTATACTCAACCCTCAGTCTTTCGATGAACGAAACTCTTTTCTTTCACGACACGTCCTCTACACCCAGTACCGACCAAATCGAAATCGTCCTGTTTATCGTGTTGCGCGAACGGATTCCATTGTCTTTGCAGACAACAGAAGATGCCGAACCTATATCGGAACGCGTGTATATCGAGGAGATCGATTTTCAAAAGCGTCAGCTTACACTTTGTCGAATCAATGATGCATCATTAACAAGATATTGCTACGTTCAGGACGCTTCATCGTTAGCGGCTTCAGGACTCTTACTTCGCCTCGTGTAACCAGTCGTTATATGAAAACAACCTTCCTAATGCATTGTCGAATCAAGAAGTAGGAATGTTGTCATTCCTTTCTGAAACATTGTGATGAAAATTCACGGTTCTAATTGGAATTAATTTTACATACACCTTACTTAATAGTATAATAATGGAAAAATTTTCATAAGGAGGAGATCCCTTTGAAAAAACAACTTGCTTTTGCCGGTTCTTTTGCACTCTCAGCTATTACCATCATCATCATTCTTAAATTTGTTGGAGTCGATCTCTAAAGCAATCACTCAAATGATGTGGATTATCAATTTAATGATTCAATCGCTGTTATGATGCATCGTCTTTCGATCATCTGTAACAGCTTTTCTAGGTTTAATGCTATGGAACGATCGGAAGTGATGAATTGAAGAAAATCGGAATCAACCTATTTGTCGTATTCCTAATATTAGGTGGACTGCTGTTTTATTTAGACGTCCGTTACGATGAACGATTTGAGCGACATGTCAGCGCCCAAGTCGAAAACTATGTCGAGAAAAAATACGGTCCATCTCATGTCGTCTCACTCCATTCTGCTTACGATGAAAAACATCGCAATAAGGAAAAACGCTATCAGATTGCCTTAAAGGTGCGTGGTCAAGGACTTCAGAAAGAGGAATACTTCCTGTATCGACTTTAAGACGACCGAGTCGTTGAGATGGGCACGACGACTAGTTTGCCAAAGCAAAACTAAATCAGAAGCCTTCCCGATTCAATCGGAAAGGCTTCTTTCTATGACCTCATTCATGGTAGACATTATTATATTTTGTTCGTTTTTTTTTTGTAATTTTTTTGATTTTACTTGAACACTGAACACTCAAAAATAAGCCCTTCCATTTTTCTCAATCACTTTATTTCTCCTGCAATTGAAACGACGACGTTACCGAACTTTTTTCCCGTATCGACATAGCGATGGGCTTCGACGATCTCATCAAGGGAATAGATATGGTCGATGACGGCTTTAAATCGTCCCTCTTCAAACAGTTCATTCAAATAGTGTAGATCCTCTTTCCGTTCTCTCGCTACACCTTGCCCCGCGACGGATGCAAAGGCACCGTTTTGTTTGACGTGCCGTTTCGCTTGTATCTTCTTGATCTTTCCGGACGCATCGAAGACGGCATCATACTTCAGCAATAATCCATCATAACCGTCCCTTGTATAATCGATGACGTGATCGGCACCGAGCGCTTTGACCCGCTCCGTGTTTCGTCCACTACAGACAGCCGTCACCTGTAGCCCTTTTGCTTTGGCGATTTGAACGGCTGCTGTTCCGACAGCACCCGACGCACCGTAAATCAAGATCGTCTTCATCTGATCGATTTGAAGTTTCCGGAAGAAATGGAGCGACGTCGTACCACCGAACGGGAGACAGACCGCTTCCGTGTACGATGCGTGTTGCGGCATTTTTGCAATGCAACGTTTCTCAGACACGCACGCATATTCGGCGTATCCACCGAAGCCAAATCCCGTCAAGGCATGGACATGGTCTCCGACTTGGAACTGCTTGACGTCCTGACCGACTTCGACGACTTCACCGGCAAGAACAACGCCAAGGATCGGTTGTCGCGGTCGCTTGAAGCCGACAGCCAGACGCATTGGAAGTTTCCCTAACAGCGGGACATCGAGCGAACGCATGCGACGATCTCCGGAATGGACGGCAGATGCATATACTTTAATCAGTAGATCGTTTGATTTTGGAACCGGACGAGGTACCTCTGTGATGTGCAGGACGTCCGGGGATCCGTAGCGGGTACAGATGGCTGCCTTCATCGTAATGCCTCCTCATATCGAGATGATGGTATTCCCTTAATCATACGCCGATTTCGATCTGAATTCCTGTTGTTTTGGAGTAAGAAAATTTTTTTTGTTTTACATCAATCGTTTTTGAAACTGGTAAAATTTATATAATAATACGATTTCATATAACCTTATTAACTGACGAAAGCAGGTGCCTGGTTCATGCCGACACGTCGTTGGCTTTTTGCTTTTATTCTATTCCTTTGTATACCGCTTAGTGCCTGTACACACGAGAACGATGCACGTATCGTCGAGAAAATTACAGGTGATACGTTATTCGTCGCTCCGAGTGAACAAAAGCCGGACGAGCAATATGCATTGACGGAGATTCGCATCACGCCGGACACGATCGTCTATGGCAAAACGGATAACACGTCTGCCATTCAGACGGGTGACACGATTCAAGTGACGTTTGCAAAGGACTCGATTGTCGCGACTGAAATCCGTCGAACAAAAGACTAAGAAAGAGGAGTTCTCCATGATAGTCCAAGTACTTCGCCACCAACGCAACATTTTCACGATTACCACTGCGATTTTTGGTTCATCCTATTTTTTTCAAAAGAATATCGGTAATGATCTCATTGGTTTCCTGTTCATCGAAATCATAGGTGCGATTGGTTTTTTCATTACTCTCGGACTTCTCTGGTATCTCAAACGAAAAGAAACGCACGGTTTTTAATAAACTTGTTAAAGGAGACACGATCATAATGGTACATACGAAAAAATCACACCTTGTTCGGTTAAAAGTACTCTTCGCGCTTTTGTTCACGCTATCGATGTTAAGTGCTGTTTTCGCATCTCATTCTGTCGACGCAGCGACAAAGGAATATACGTCGTATAAAAACTAAAACTCGGTATGACCGCGACAGACGTCGCAAAATCGCTTTACGGAAAATCATATAAGAAATACATAAAGAAAGAACATGGCGTCACGACACTCAATCACAAGGTAGTATTGAGTGAGATTAAAGACGACTATGCTTTATACGCTTTCTCATTTTATCCGTACGATGAAAAAAACGATCATTGGTCTTTACAGCGCATGCATCTGATCTTCAAAACGAAACAAAAAGGTCACACGTTATATCTTGCGCAAAAGGAATACACCCCTAAAACGCCTTCGAAAAAACGACTCTTGCCAGGAAAGAAATTTAAACCAGGCATGACGATAGCTGAATTTGATCATATTCTTTCTGGTAAGGGGCTAGGTGTCATGACGGCTCACCGCACAGAAGATTACTCTAAGATCGGAAAAGCTTTTGATGACAGTACAGTCGTGTATCCAGAAAAACAGACATCGCTCTTTTACTCGTATCGGAATCCTACGGGTGATGATTGGATGATCGTTGAATTTAAATATGATTTCGATCAAAAGAGATACATCGCTCAAAAATAACGAGTATTCATCTTCGGATGAATACTTTTTTACTTTTAATTGAAATTGATTGAATCTTTTTACATAAATATTCGTAAAAATCTGTATACACGAAAGGAGCTCGACACACATGTATGATTTGTTATTGGCCGTTGGTATTTGTCTCGTTGCCTATTGGTTCTACTATGTCTTCTTACTCGGATTCAAAAAAGGAAATATCGTCATGACGTTTAACGAGCGGTTCATCCATCATGAAGACCATATTCAAGCTGTTAAGCGAAGATTAAAGGATGACGGTCGCCACTTCGAGTATCTTGGAGATCGAAAATTCATCGTCGATGGAAAACCGTACCTGTTCATGGAACGGACGGTTCCAGGGGACTTTGGTCCTCTGCAACAGACGATTCTAAAAGGTCAACGCAAAGCGTTTTAACCAAAGCACCGCTCCTTCTGTCAATGACAGAGGGAGCGGTGCTCATTTGATTAAGCATTATTCAGGTGTATGTGCATACAATTCATCCATGACGCGTCGAATCGCGGGCAATGAATGCTCTAAATCAATCCAGGTTTTAAAGTAATACTCGAAAAAGACACCTTGGTTCCGCATTCGCTCTAATGTATTAATCGGATCTCCCTCGGTGACCCAATCTAGGTTCTCAAAATTTGTATAACTATCCGTACACGATACGTCCTCCTCGAGAATGCCTGACTCTAAATAATCATTCGAACAAGTCTCATTTTGTACATCAACTTGTCGATAAAAATCACGAATTCCTTCCTTTGGACGATTGATATGGTAGGACTCACCCGTTTGATAACTCTCCTGGTAATACCATTCCCACAAGATGACCCATTTCCAGACCAACCCATCGATTAGATAATGGCCGATTGCCCGGTCCATTCGGCAAAAGTTAAACCGAAACGTCCGTTCACCAAAGTTCGTCTTCAGATCAAGGACGACTTTGATGTCGCTAGTTTCCGGTGGATGACCGAAAAACAAGATGCCATGCTCGAATCCTTGTGCAAACTCATCGATTGACTGGCGTCTGCCGGCTTTATCCTCAAAACTAACGGTAATCGAATCAAATTGAACGATTGGTTGTTCCATCTGTCTACCCCTATTCTGTATATGATGTACTCAAAAAAGTGAGCCTCAGGCGAGACTCACTTTTATTCGTCATGACGAGACGACTTCTCCACCCGTCAAATCGATATGTCCTTCTCCCCATGCGCACATCGCGTCAAGAATCGGCTTCAGCGACCAGCCGTACTCGGATAACGAGTAGACGACTTTTGGTGGGACTTGTTCAAAGACCGTCCGGATGATGACGCCGTCTTCTTCTAACTCGCGCAATTGTTGCGTTAGCATTTTTTGAGTGATCGTCGGCATCAGCTTGCGGAGCTCACTCGTCCGACGCTCGCCTTTGATCAAATGACACATGATGACGACCTTCCACTTTCCACCGATGACTTCAAGTGTTGCTTCGACCGGGATATTGTATGGCATATATGTTCCATCCTTTCGTGATTCCGTTAAGGGCATAGGTACTTTTTAGTGCCTATCGTACTTGAAAGTGCGTACTTCCCAAGCAGATTAGCTGGCTATATGATAGCAATTGTCAACGGAAAGTACAACCTCCTTTTAGACCTTGCATCTAAATGAAGGAGTAGGGTACTTTTTAGTGCCTATCGCACTTTAAAGTACGTACTTCCCGAAATGAAACACCCCCGTTATGCTGGGGTCATGTCAATCGGATCATGTTTGGTCGGGCCCACTGAACACGATCCCTACTGAAATTATTTTTAGGAGGAATCCCCATGAATCAATTAAACTCACGGATCCAGGAGGAACAGGTCCCAAGAAACGGCGGACTTGCCCTACTTGCCTTAGCAATCAGCGCCTTTGGGATCGGTACGACGGAATTCGTTCCCGTCGGACTGCTCGCAGCGATCGCTGGTGACTTAAATATCGGGATCACACTCGCTGGTCTCATCATCTCTGGTTACGCGATCGGTGTCGCTGTCGGTGCTCCGATCTTGACAGCACTAACGAACCGAATGAATCGGAAAACGTTACTGATGGCATTGATGGTCGTCTTCATCGCTGGTAACCTCGTCTCAGCGATTTCACCGACGTTTGAATTGTTGATCGTCGCCCGTTTCATCACTGCTTTCTCGCACGGTGTCTTCTTCTCAATCGGTGCGACGATTGCCGTCCAGCTCGTACCAGAGCATAAAAAAGCGAGTGCCATCGCCTTGATGTTCACAGGTCTGACAGTCGCAACGGTCACAGGTGTTCCACTCGGGACATTCATCGGTCAATCATTCGGCTGGCGCGCGACGTTCTTCGCGGTTGCCGCACTCGGAATCATTGCGATCATCGCAAGCTTCTTCTTGATTCCAAAAGACTTGAAACAATCACCACCTGCTAAGTTCTCCGACATGTTCAAATTGTTGACGAACGGACGCTTGATGCTCGGCTTCTTGATCACTGCCCTCGGTTACGGTGGAACGTTCGTCGCCTTTACGTACTTGACACCGATCATGCAGGACGTCACGAAAATCAGTCCCAGCTTGATCAGTATCATTCTGCTCGTCTACGGAATCGCGGTTGCGATCGGAAACACGGTCGGCGGAAAACTCGCAAACGGTAATCCGATTAAAGCGTTGTTCTATATGTTCATTATCCATGCCATCGTCATGATCGCCCTCTCGTTCATGATTCCGTTCAAGGTTGCCGGTATCATCGGTATCATCTTAATGGGACTCCTTGCGTTCATGAACGTCCCTGGACTCCAGCTCTATATCGTCCAGTTGGCTGAAAAATATGTCCCTGCAGCAGTCGATGTTGCGTCTGCCTTGAATATCGCAGCCTTCAACATCGGGATCGCACTCGGAGCAACGATTGGTGGTCTCGTCACCGATACGATCGGTCTCGTCCACACGCCATGGGTCGGCGGGATCATGGTTATCCTTGCCGTCATCTTGACGGGTGTCTCGCGTCGTCTCGAACATCAATAAGGAGGACTACTATGTTTAACGATCATGCAAGTTATCAGCGGATGTACCGGGAGGGCGAGCTCACGCTCGGTCTCCACGTCCCGCTCGAGAATTTCAAGATGCGAACGCCGACGCTTGCCAATCAAGTCGAGCTCGCACAAAAAGCAGAGAACTATGGTTTTACGACACTCTGGTTACGCGACGTCTTATTAAAGGATCCTTATTTTCTTGATCCGGCTGTCGGACAGATTCATGACATGCTGATATACGGGACGCATCTCCTCAGTCAGACGAAACAGATCGCCCTCGGAACGTCAGCACTCGTCCTGCCGCTCCGTCATCCGTTACGCTCTGCGAAGGAAGTCGCGACGATTGATGCGTTGTTCCCGGAACGTTTGATTCTCGGTGTCTCGTCTGGTGACCGGCAAGCCGACTTCCATGGACTCGGTGTCGATCATCCGAGCCGTGGTGCTCAGTTCAAGGAAGCTCTGCAAGTGATGGAACAAGCTTTATACGAAGACTATCCGCAAATTGATTCGACGTATGGGGAAGTCCGTGGTGCGACACTCGTGCCACGACCAAAGAAACGAATCCCGACGATGATCACGGGTTTCGCACAGCAAGATATGGACTGGCTCGCTAAAAACGGCGACGGCTGGATGTATTATCCTCAAGGACCGTTCGAACAAGCACGTGCCATCGAGCAATGGCGTGCCGCGAGTCAAGCAGCCGGTAATACAACGTTTCGTCCGTTTTCGATGCCGATGCATCTTGATTTATCCGCGGATCCAAATGAAGAAGCGACACCGATTCGACTCGGTTTTCGGATCGGACGCAATCGACTGATCGAGTTGCTGGAATTATATCGCGAGCTTGGCGTCAATCATCTGTTCTTCGCCTTATTCGACGGTGAGCGATCAGCAGAAGTCGTCATCGATGAACTCGGAACGTACGTCGTGCCGCATTTCCCTCCCTTATCATAATGACTTATATAATTAAAAGTAACATGCATGAAACCCAGTCCCTTCTCGGAACTGGGTTTCATGTCGTTTTATTGCACATCACGTCGAATACATTCGTCCACTTTCAGGGATTGTTTTTTAACCAAATGCACATTCCAAACATTTTTCGCTTTACTTTTGAGTTCTCATGACCTTATAATAAATTCAAGATAACAATTACCTTAAAGGAGGAAGCGCTGTTGACACTACTCATTGCTTTTCTAGCCATCGTTTTCATCATGCTCGCCCTTGACCTTGGAGTCTTCCATCGTAAGGCACATGAAGTTTCGCTTCGGGAGGCCTGGACGTGGACGTTCGTCTGGATCGCGATTGCCGTCGCCTTCGGTGGCTGGCTCTACTTCGATCAAGGAAGTTCCGCTGCGATCGAATATACGAGCGTTTATTTCATCGAGAAGGCTCTCGCGATCGATAACGTATTCGTCTTCTCGCTCGTCTTCGCATACTTCGCGATTCCATTGAAGTATCAGCACAAAGTCTTATTCTGGGGTATTCTTGGTGCAATCCTCTTCCGCGTCATCTTCATCGTCGCTGGTGTTTCGTTGCTTGAGAACTTCGCTTGGGTCTACTACATCTTCGGAGCGTTCCTCGTCTACACTGGTTGGATGATGTACAAGAACATCGGTCAAGAGACGTCGCTCGAAGAGAACAAAACGATTCGTTGGTTAGAGAAACGTTTACCGATCACGCAAGACATCTCGTCTGGTAAGTTCGCAAAACGAATTGATGGGAAACTGTTCTTCACGCCACTCTTGATCGCGCTCGTCTTCATCGAGATCTCGGATATCGTCTTCGCCGTCGACTCGGTCGCAGCAAGCTTCGCGTACTCGCGTGACCCGTTCATCATCTTCTATGCGAACATCATGGCGATCCTTGGACTCCGTAGTCTCTACTTCGTCCTCGCGAACTTGATTGATCGTTTCTACTACTTGAAACACGGTCTTAGCTTCATGCTCGTCTTCATCGGAGCGAAGATGATCTTCAGTGACGTTTACAAAATGCCAATCTGGATGTCACTCGGTACGATCGTCCTCGTCATCTTGATCAGCGTCTTCTACAGCTTCTACAAGACGAAACCAGGAAAATAATCAATCGTAATACAACAGGGAGTGGATCCGTTGATCCACTCCCTGTTTGTGTTAGCCGACCTGTTCGAGTCGACCTTGATTGATGCGGTAGACGGAGTCACAAAGTGCATCGATGTCCTGTTGATTATGACTCGTCAAGATGATCGTCTTCCCTTCTTTTTTGAACGACAACAAAAGTTCCCGCAGACGCAAGACACTATCGTGATCGAGTGCATTGAATGCCTCATCCAAGATCAAGATGTCCTGCTGTTCCATGATGGCTTGCGCGATTGCGAGCTTTTGTTTCATTCCGAGCGAATATTGTTTGACCTTCTGACGATTGCCAGGCTGTAATCCGACGGTCCGCATCGCTTGTTCGATGTCAGCATCTGTGATCACTTTTCGGATCGCTGCGAGTTGCTTTAAGTTCTCAAATCCTGATTTATGGGCGATATAACCCGGTCGATCGATGATAACGCCGACGTTTTCCGGAAAGCGTCGTGTCGGACCAAGCTGTTCATTCCGGACGGTGATCGTTCCCGCGTCCGGATGGATGAATCCGCAAATCATCTTGAATAAGACCGACTTTCCTGAACCGTTCGGTCCCGTAATGCCGACGATGTCTCCTTTTAGAATCGTCAAATCGACGTCTGCGAATAACGGATTGCCTTGATACCCTTTCGTGACCTGCTCGAGCTTGATCATTTCCATGATACATCCTCCTTATATTCGTATGCTTTTTTGAAACAGAACATATAACCAGACAAGTGAAAGCCCAACGTAGATCAACAAAACGATTAAGAGGTGTGTCAGACTAAACGACTGCAATTGGGCAAATCCATTCAATCCGGACGGAAAGATGCCATACCGATTGAAGTTGGGCAGTAAGAAAACTGATAAGACGCCGAACAAACCGAGCATCGCGTATCCATCTGGGAATTGCCACAGCAAGATGAAGCTGAAAAGAGAATAAAGCATTAATTGTAGCATCGAGATGCCAAACAGTTGCAGCAGCAATTGCATCGGTGAAATCGATAAAAGGCTAGTCGAAAGCGATAGCGATACGCCTTGCAGCATTCCGATTACCATCGTTCCGAGGATCAGAAGTGAGAGAGCAAGTAGATAAAAACGCCCTTCTTTTACGAAGACATGGAGTGCCCATTTTTCGATTCGTTGGTAACGCATCCACGTGTATGGTCCGATTGCCGTCATTTGATCCTGCAGACGCAATTGACTTAAGTAAGCGAGTCCGAAGAAAAGGATCAGATGCGACACGAGTTGGAGAAACGAACTGCCCTCCGCACTGACACCGTAAAACACGACGACGAACAGATCACCAATCGTTTGCAACTCAGTTGACGCTCGACTACTACTGAGGAAGATGTACAGACTAGCAAGCATCGCATAGGTGAGATACGGTACGAACTCATTTCGCGAAGTCAGTAGCTGACGAAGCGGTCGCATCCATTGCGCCAGTAAATAGATCAGCACGATCGCAAGACTGAGGATAACGAGTGCGATCCAGGGATGCATTATATTGGATACAGCCCCGACAGAGAAATATGTTGCGGGTGAAAAGAACTCTCCTACTCCAAACGATGATTTAAAACTAAAGATACACCAAATCACTACCCCTGCCGCCTGAAGCAACAAGCCATTACGCTTTTCGTGCAACAGAAACATAAGACACATCAATCCATGTAGGACAATGCTTGTAAGCAACCACAGAATCGGTTGTAATAAAATCACTGACAGGGGTGAATGGAAAGTCGCAATGAGATAATGACTGATGTTATCACTCGTTGCAAGTTGACTGTATGGACTCCACTGCAACGTAAACGGTTGATCAACGGCACTAAGAAGACTCAGCAACAAGACGAATCCGAACAGTGTCAGAACAGCGCGTACATACCGTTTTGTCGAGTAGTACACCCAGTTCCGAAATGAGCCAACCCGAATCAAAATCGTCGGTTCATACTGCTGTTCAATCGTTCGAAACGAGAGGAATAGCAGTAACGGCATCAGGAAAAAGAGCATTAGGTACATATTATTTTGAATCGCAAATGTGATGTCCCACGCGTTGACGTCTTTGCCGAATTCTTGTGCCTCGGACAGAACTTCTTGCCGTCTATACCATGCGACGTAGCTGATCACGAGGAAGAATAAACCGTTCAGTACAATCGAAATGTTTCGTGTCCTCTTCATGATTGGAAGATCCACTCCGGTTTCGGTCGAATCATCGTCAGATAGAGCGTGATGTTAACGACAACCAAAATAGCAAACGGCACGAACACCGTCCAAAGCGGTTGTTCCGTGATATTGAACGGAAAGACCGTACTGATGGGCGAGAACTGTGGTGCTTGCATGATACCCGCAACGAAATTAAAGATATGATAAGCGACGAACGGTAACGAAATTGCGAGATAGACTTGTTCGAGCACCAAAATCAACAGATAAGCAAGCGTCGCATACGCTGCTCCGTTGAGTCCAATCCAGGCAGCATAGAGGACGGCATAGAGTAACGGATGAATGTCCGCTAAGAACGAAAATGCATTTGAGGTCTCATATGTCTTTTCGCTGAGAGACCAATAATTAACGAGACCGATGATTGGTTCGACGTAATGAATGAGGACGAAAGTCACGATTGTCATTAAAAAGAATACGAGTCCTGTCAGTGTCGCATTGACGAAACCGACCGCAAGCAGATAATCCTTTAGACTCGCACGTGTTCGGACATATGTCAGATAGTTATCCTTGTATTCAGCGATGAAGATTGGCAAGAAGATCAAGACCGCAAGTACCGGAAACAGCATCGGGATCATTCCTGATAGCGTCTCCTCGAACACTTCGATCGGTAAGAAGAACTGATAGCCTTCATAAATGAAACTGAATTGAAGCACCGGTAACCCAAGAATGATCAGAAGATATAACACGCATCGTTTCACCGTGAACGCTTGCGACCAAACGAGCTTGATTTGCTGCGACATATGACCCCTCCTATTTTCGTAATGCCCAAAACCAATAACCCAGGACGTTAAAGAATACGACTGAGACGATACTTAATAGATGCAATCGTCCTGCATGATAGAGCTTGATGATGCTCCAAATGACCGATGTCACAAGATAGATCGTCATGCCGATCAACGCGAGCACGGCACCGAATTTCGTGACGTCAAAGCTTTCTGTCGTCGTCAGGTGCTGCTCGTCAATCAGATAGATGCCATGTGAAATGAACAACTCCGGTAACCAAATCGATTTATGAATGGTGAAATCACGCGAGGACGCCGCGTCTTGTCCGGAAATCGATACCAGCAACAGATGATCTTCTAGAAGACGTTCATACGCTTCGATTGAGCGTTCATTGCTATAAAAGGCATCCGCATAGGCGAGCGACTGATGCTGGCTCCATATCATCGTGCCGATAAAGCACAATATCGTTGCAGTGGCGATACTGATTCCGATGCGGAGCAACCACGAAGCGAACGTCCGCTCTTTTCGATAGACCCACGTCAAGAGCTGATCGACATGCTCTTTGCTACCGTAGCGATACATGGCAAGCTTCGTCGCTTCTTCTTCCGAACAACCTTGAATCATCAAGTCTCGCATCGATTGTTCGAGATGGCTACGCGTCTCTTCCATGACGTCAATGATTTCCGGATCCGTCACATCCGCATCTTGATACAAGTCACGGACGAAATGATCGAGTTTATTCAAGCGCACCGTCTCCCTCTTCAAGAAACTTCGGGAGTAGTTGCTTTAGAAAACGCCATTCAAGTCGTTTTTTCGCAAGAAGGATTTTTCCTTCAGGCGTCAGCGTATAATATTTACGCCGCCCTCCGCCTGCTGCTTCGTCACTCCAATAGGATATGACGAATCCTTTTTTCTCGAGTCGTTTGAGTGACAAATAGAGTGTCGCCTCTTTCAGTTCGAACTGCTCATCTGACGTTTGTCGGATCGTCTTCGCGATTTCATACCCGTATCGGTCTTGTTCGTTCAGCAACGACAAGATGATCGTGTCGACGTGCCCCTTTAACAGTTCTTTGTCAATTTCCATCCCGTTCAACCTCTTCCTATATTTGGTTTTATCCGTAACTTAACGATAAACCGAATTACTCTGTAATGCAAAGTACTTTTTACAACTTATGGGAATGAATCAACAAAAAAGCACGCTCCTTTTCAAGAGCGTGCTTGGTCGGTTCAATTCAATAAGTCGTTTACTTTCTTCGAATCTTCGATAAAAGGCTTTGTGAACGCCTTAAGTGCTTTCTCATTATCGTACGCCGTAAAGTCTTTTCCATACCAATCACGCAACTGTTGTTTCGTAAAGTGATACGAAGCATCCTCGATCGTCATGTTGACGTGGTCGACATTCGGAATCAATGTGAACAGTGCTGTTGCATTGTAGATTGCCGTACGATTGCTTTTTTGTTCGACCTGTCCTTCTTCGTATCCAGCATAACGTAACGTGAGTTGATACGGTTTATCCTTCGTCGACAGTTCTATTTTCTTCAACTGATCGCCATGAGGTAGCTGTTGGACGATGTCTCGTACGTTACTGTTATCCCCTAGATATGTACCTGTCTCTTATACACATCTCCGAGCCCAC
>NZ_WBYY01000049.1:0-18701 GCF_048985645.1 Exiguobacterium sp. A1_3_1
AGATGTGTATAAGAGACAGCTCTTCATATACAGGTCGAAACATTCGATTCTCTCCCTTCCATTTGAAAAAAAGAGCAGTCAAAACGAAATCGTTTGACTGCTCCTTACATGTTACTCGAAATGTTTTTTATATTCCCCATATCCTGCCGAATCAAGCTCTTCAAGTGGAATAAATCGTAATGCTGCTGAGTTGATACAATAGCGAAGACCACCAAGTTCTGTCGGACCATCATCGAAGATATGACCGAGGTGACTATCCGCATTCGCAGAACGCACTTCCGTCCGCGTCATCCCGTGACTCGTATCGAGTTCGACTTCCATCTTGTCTTCTGAGATGGGTTTAGCGAAGCTCGGCCAACCGCAGTTTGACTGGAACTTATCTTTTGATGTGAAGAGTGGTGTACCATCGACGATATCGACGTACAGTCCTGGACGTTCTTCATCCCAGTATTCGTTACGGAAAGCGGGTTCTGTCCCGTTCTCTTGTGTGACTTTATACTGAATTGGTGTCAGACGCTCTTTCAATTCTTTTTCCTTACCGTGGTCCTTCCACGCTTCTTTGATGAATTTCGCGCGACCTGAGCCGACACTATACATCTGATAACGGAACGGATTCTTTTTATAATAATCTTGGTGATATTCTTCGGCTGGCCAAAACGGCTTTTCTGGACGAATCTCTACCGCGACTGGACGCGAGAAGCGTCCTGATGCGTCAAGCGCTGCTTTCGAACGTTCAGCTGCTTCACACTGTGCTTCATCGACATAAAAGATAGCCGGTTGGTATGATTCACCACGGTCATTGAATTGACCTCCACCATCTGTCGGATCGATTTGACGCCAGAAGATATCGAGTAATTCTTCGTACGTAATGACGGACGGATCGTACGTGACTTCAACCGCCTCCAAGTGACCTGTCGTTTCCGAACAGACCTCTTTATAAGTCGGGTTCTCTGTATGACCACCGGTATATCCTGAAATGACCTGCTCTACCCCATCATATTTATGGAATGGCTTGACCATGCACCAGAAACAACCACCTGCAAATATTGCTTTTGCCATCTATCTTCCCCTCCTCTGTATGTGTCTATTTTACCGCGTTCAGAGAATGGACTCGACTTTCCTGCTCATTCAATCCTCTGGGTTCGCTTTTAGACGACGCATGACGAAGTAAATCGCCGCAAAGACAAGGAGAAGTCCTCCAAGCGAATACCAGATGTTATTCAAACGATAAATCATTTGGTATAAGGCTAGCGTCACAAGCAATAATGCGATCGGTAAGAAGGCACGCTTAAAGTGGTACCAGTAATTCACGAAGATCGCCTCCTGTTTTTCTTTCATCTTACTTGAAGCGACATCTAAAAAGCCACCTTCATTTGAAGGTGGCTCAATGATTAAGATTGACGTGGATGTTCCGGGAAGTCCATCTCGTCATAACGAACGATTGACGTCCGGTTTTTGAATTTATGTCCTAACCAGAAGGCAAGGAATAATGGAATACCAACATACGTTGCGGCAATTCCGACCCAATCAATTTGATCAGCGAGGAATGCGGCATAGTTTTGACCGACGATGACGAGGAAACAAAGACCGAAGGCGAACAGCGGACCGAATGGGAACGCTGGTGCAACATATGGTAAGTCTTTCAACGAGTGACCTTGTGCAAGGAATCCTTTACGGAAACGATAGTGACTGATCGCAATCCCGAGCCATGCGATGAAGCCTGTCATACCGGAAGCATTGAGTAACCACAAGTAGACTTGTCCACCAAACATCGACGTCAAGAAACAGAGAGCACCGACCGCACCTGTTGCAAGCAAAGCGTTACGCGGTACACCGTTTTTCGATACTTTCGCGAACAACTTCGGTGCATCCCCTTGACGCGCCAGTGTGTACAGCATCCGTGTCGAAGCATACATACCTGAGTTTCCGGCAGATAAAACAGACGTCAAGATGACGGCGTTCATGAGTGCTGCTGAGAACGCAAGACCTGCTTTTTCAAAGACGAGCGTAAACGGACTAACCGCTACGTCCGTAATGTCATTCGAAACCAAGTTCGGACTTGTATACGGAATGAGCATTCCGATGACGAAAATCGCGAAGACGTAGAAAAGCAAGATGCGCCAGAAGACTTGTTTGACTGCTTTTGGAACATTCTTTTTCGGATCTTCCGATTCACCCGCTGCAATCCCGACCAGTTCTGTACCTTGGAAACTGAATCCGGCAACGAGAATGATACCGATGACGGCAGGAATCCCACCGACGAACGGCGCATCGCCAAGAGCAAAGTTTTTAAATCCAACCGGTGGCTCCGATGTAAAGACACCGAAAATCATCGCAACACCGACGACTAAGAAGACGATAACGGTAACGACTTTAATCATGGCGAACCAATACTCCGCTTCTCCGAATCCTTTAACGGAGAAGTAGTTCAAGCCAATCATGAGTAAGAGGAACAAAGCACTGAAATAAAATCCAGGAACGTCCGGGAACCAATACGTCATAACAATTTGTGCTGCGACGAGTTCGACTGCGATCGTGACTGCCCAGTTGTACCAGTAGTTCCAGCCAAGTGCAAAGCCGAATGATGGATCGACGAATTTCGTTCCATATGTCGAGAAGGATCCAGCGACCGGCATGTACGCCGCCATTTCACCAAGACTTGTCATCAGGAAGTAGACCATCAGACCAACGATTGCATACGATAGGAGCGCCCCACCTGGTCCTGCTGCTGCGACGGAAGCACCGGACGCAATGAAGAGTCCTGTTCCGATTGCCCCACCGATGGCGATCATCGACATATGACGGGCTTGTAATCCACGTTTTAATCCTTCTGCTGTCGAATCTGTTGTTTGTTTTACATCTAGATTGTTCATTTCGTTCGCTTCTCTCTGTTTAGATTTTTTGAGAGGACACTTTTTGAATGAAAAAAACAAAAAGCGTCCTCATCTTCCAGATGGAAGATGAGAACGCAACATAATAAAATGGATGCGCCTCATTCTACCGTCGTGAAAGATAGCTCTCCACAAGTAAGTGATACCCGACTTGTGACAGTATTAGACCTATTCGATCTAATCCCAATCGATCATCTTCAAAGCGATGATTGATTTCGGCAATTCTTCCTTTCAGGTCACTTCATCTGTCGCTTGACGACATCCGTAACCGTACTCTTAAGAACTGCAACCTCCATCCCACTGGTTGAGTGAGAACTGAATTAAGTTAGTTATTACTACGCCATATTACACAAAACGCCACGAAATTGTCAATTGCCTTTTTCGAATCTGGGGTAGTAGATGGTAAAAATCCGATATGTTTAGTACACTAAATGGTAGAAGTCCACTGAGAGAAAGGATGCTGCTTGCATGCCACAGGAACGTGATTTGCTAACTTATCGACTCGAAGAACAAATGCGTGTCATTCTTCGTACCCTGCGACGTGAACTTAACCGGCTATTTGAAGGAACGGCGACCCGGAGTGAATTTTTCATCTTACGAAGCCTTTCTGAAAATGGACCTCAGCGCCCGACGCTTCTCGCGGAACAATTTGAGCTCGCGACGAGTCAAGTCACTGCTTTAACGGATAAGCTGTATAAACAAGGATACGTCACACGGACACGTTCGACGGAAGATCGTCGTTCGATCGTCCTCGCTTTGACGGAGGACGGGGAACGTGCATTTCGAGATCTCGAAATCGTTCGGAAAAACTATTTACAAGATCGCTTCGGTACATTGACGGAAGAAGAGCTCGAAACGATGATTCGTGTCTTTGATAAAATTTTACAGACGATGGATGAAGATACTCTTACTTCATCTTCTTAAAAACGGTAGATTTTCTACCGTTTTTTCTATTTTGTCTAAAGATTTCTCTATGTCTAACCGTTATCTACTTGAGTATACTGGAAGTATATATATGGAAATCTGTTAGCTGGGGGAGTTGGGAGGATTTGTTGGCCATCATGAATCAATTCATCATTAACTTTTGTCTACTGTTCACAACGATTACTCTCTTGTTCTTACCGTTTCGGAATCAACCGCGTATTTCATTGAACTCCAAATGGAGCATTCGACTTATACTCGGAGCAGTCTTTGGTCTGATTGCGGTCTTATTAATGTTCAATGGGATCCAAATCGATGTCGCCCGTGTTGATTTACGTATCGTTCCCGTCGCGATCGCCATGCTGTTCGGTGGTTTCCCAAGCGCCATCGTTGCAGGAGCAATGATCATCGGAACACGTTACTTTTTAACACCAGTTGATCAAATGGAAGGATTTTATTTATCTACGCTGATCATCGTCTTATTCATCACGACGATTGGGATCATTCGTCGATTCGTCCATGTCTCGATGCGTCATTTTCAACTT
This sequence comes from Exiguobacterium sp. A1_3_1, assembly GCF_048985645.1. Classification (NCBI taxonomy): domain Bacteria; kingdom Bacillati; phylum Bacillota; class Bacilli; order Caryophanales; genus Exiguobacterium; species Exiguobacterium sp. A1_3_1. The sequence goes on from NZ_WBYY01000049.1 coordinate 4,358, forward strand.
ATGGTGTTGGTCGGTATTCTCTATTCGTTACCCGCCATCTACATCCTGACGCACAGCTGGTCGACATTCTTTAAAATCTCGATTGCGTACGTCTTCTTTAATTTATTAGCTGGCTTTGTTGCCTTTCGATTACTGACGGAATTACGCCGTCACTTTGAAAACATCCAGTATCAGCAGAAACTCGCTATGACAGATGCTTTGACAGGACTCGCCAATCGCCGTCGTCTGGATGACTCGCTATCACTTGTCGGTTCGACCGATCAAGGCTATTCACTTGTGCTCATCGATATCGATTTCTTCAAGCATGTCAATGATACATATGGTCATGATGCGGGCGATGATGTGTTACGCCAACTCGGCATGACTCTCGCTTCCTTGACGCGTCCAGACGACCTCGTCGGACGGTACGGTGGTGAAGAATTTTTAATCATCTTACCAAGTACTTCGGCGAAAGAAGCGCAAAAAATAGCAGAACTAGCTCGGTTGACGGTCGCACGTAACCTGTTCCCGACATCAGATGTACCTGATCTGCAAATCACGATCTCACTTGGGATTTCACATTCTAGTGGTTCGCACACGTCACTTGAAGCATTACAACAGGCAGATAAAGCGTTGTATTACTCAAAAGAAAGCGGACGGAACCGGAGTACGATTTATTCGAAAGAACTTGCATTCCGACAAGCTTAAACTAATTGGACACTTCCGTAGGGGAGTGTCTTTTTTACGTCTTCATTCCGTCTCTTTAGGAAAACCGATACTTTCAACCGTTCCGAAAACAATCATCCGACTTAATTGTTCTGCCATGTATTCTGATGAATACGGTCGACCGTTTCGTAACCAAGAAATCAACAATCCTAACTGTCCACCAATGACATAGTTCAATAATAAGTCCCGATCGACGAACGTAGCTTCTTCTGTGATTTGCGGTCGAAACACAATTCGATAATTCTCTTTCAATGTATCGAGAAAACGAGAGATGAACGTTTTGATCGGTCCTTGAACGAGCATCGTCTGATAGAATAGTTCATTTTCTTCGATATGAATGAACAAACGAGCAAAATAGCGACTCACCTGCTCGACTGTCGGAAATACAGTTCCTGTACCCGTGATCCGAATCGCTTGTTCAAGTGCTTTCATTTGCTCCTCAACGACTTGGTCGAGCAAATCATACTTATCTGTATAGTGTGCGTAGAAGGTCGAACGATTCACACCTGCTCCATCCGTCAACATTTTGACAGTAATGCTCGAGAAGCTGTGCGTCTTCAGTAAACGAAATAATTCCATCGTAATACGGTCACGTGACCGTTTTGGTCGGGGATCACGGCTCTCATTCATCCATATTTCACTCCTTTTTCACCATCTTTTCATTAATGAATCCGTTATCATCTATTTTTCCAACATTTTGTCGGAAATTGTCGGTTGTTTGTTAGCTAACGTTCCATATAATTAACTATATTAATTACTCCTCCCCCCAGAGGAGTACTTTTTTTGAATCGATTGTACACAAGAAAGGATGCTAACACACCCATGAGTATGAAAAAATTATTGATCATCAATATCGTGACACTCATCGTTTTAATCGGTGGTGGTGTTGTCGGATACTACTATTACGATCAAGCAACGAGCTATGTCAAAACAGACAATGCGAAAATCGACGGTAAGATGATAACGATTGCGAGCCCAAGCGCTGGTAAATTAACAGACTGGTCTGCGAAAACAGGCGAATCACTTGCCAGTGGCGCAACAGTCGGACACGTCATGACGGCACAAGCCGGACAAAAACCGACGGATCTCTCGGTTTCAATGCCCTCAAAAGCAACGATCGTTCAGTCGATGGCGACAAAGAACGGCTTCGTCGCAGCAGGTACACCTCTCGCATATGGTTTTGACTTAAACGACCTTTGGGTCACAGCGAACATCGAAGAAACAGAAATCGATGAAATCAAAGTCGGACAAACAGTGGATGTTTACGTCGACAGCTACCCGGACACGACACTTTCTGGTGAAGTCGAGCAAATCGGTATGACGACGGCTTCCACGTTCTCAATGATGCCTTCTTCAAACGGAAACGCGAATTACACGAAAGTCGCACAAGTCATTCCTGTTAAAGTCTCACTCTCGCAAGAAAAATCACTCGACATTCGACCTGGTATGAATGTGACCGTCCGCATTCATAAGGATTAAGGAGGGACGTTGATGTCTACTACCTTCTTATTCGGATACAGTGCGTTCACGATTCTGATCATCATCGGCGTCAACTGGATCGCCCGTCGAAGTCGCTCATCCGACACGGCGCTGGCGACGGACGGACCGACTCTTGAGGAATCCCTCGAGGCGGAACCGACGATGACCGTAACACCACCAGTCGCAGCACCTTCAAAACAGGTATCGACTGAAAACGTCAGTATTCCGAAAGTACTGACGGTCTTACTCATCGGTATGTTCATTGCTATTTTGAACCAAACGTTGATCAATGTCGCGTTACCGGTTCTGATCAATGATTTCAACGTATCGACGTCCACTGCCCAATGGTTGACGACGGGCTTCATGCTCGTCAACGGGATTTTGATTCCGATCAGTGCCTTTTTGATGCGAAGCTACACGTTCCGCCAGCTGTTCCTCGCTTCGATGACACTATTTTTCTTCGGATCGGTCATCTGTTCGATGGCAATGAACTTCCCGGTCATGATGATCGGTCGCGTCGTTCAGGCAGCGGGGGCTGGTATCTTGATGCCACTCGGATCAAACGTCTTCATGACGTTATTCCCACCGCATAAACGCGGTGCTGCCATGGGAATGCTCGGAATCGCGATGATTCTCGCTCCTGCTGTCGGACCTACGATCACAGGATATGTCATCCAAAACTATGATTGGCACGTCATGTTTTATGCGATGTCGTTCTTTGGATTAGTAACATTGTTACTCGGTACTGCCTGGTTCCGCCTGACGCAGCCACTCTCGAAACCTTCTTTTGACGCACTGGGCGTCTTATTCAGTACGATCGGATTCGGGAGTCTCCTTTACGGATTCAGTGAAGCCGGGAATGACGGCTGGGATAGCCCGATCGTCATCAGCACGATCGTCATCGGCTTAATCGGAATTGCAGCTTTTGCGATGCGTGAGCTATCGATGGAAGATCCGATGCTGAACATTCGCGTGTTGAAGGTACCGGAATTTTCGTTCACCCTCTTCATCAACGTTATCGTCACGATGGCCTTGTTCGGCGGGATGTTACTTTTACCGATTTACCTTCAAAGTATTCGTGGTTTTTCACCAGTCGACTCTGGTCTTCTCCTTTTGCCCGGATCACTAATCATGGGGATCACCGGACCGATTGCCGGTCGTTTATTTGACCGCTTCGGTATTCGACCGCTCGCTATCTTCGGTTTGACGTTGATGACGTACGGGACATGGGAATTGACGCAATTGAACATGGATACGTCGTATTATTCCATCATGGGTATCTATATGCTTCGATCGTTCGGTATGGCATTCATCATGATGCCGATCATGACTGCCGGTATGAACGCTTTACCGATGAAGATGATCCCGCACGGAAACGCGACCCAGAATACACTTCGTCAAGTCGCCGGCTCCATCGGAACGGCAATTCTCGTCACTGTCATGACCCGTCAAACGACGGCTCACTTGGCAGACGATGCGAATCAGTTCACGACGCTCGACCCGACGCTTTCGCAACATTTAAACGATCTTGGTCAACAGCTTGGTAGCTCACAAGCTGCTTCGACGAGTTGGTTTACGATGCTGACGAAACAAGCAACGATCCAAGGGATCACCGATGCGTTCTGGATTGCGACCGTCTTATCTGCGCTTGCACTGATTCTGTCCTTCTTCTTGCACGGAAAAAAAGAACCGAATCTGGATTGATTGACGACAGACCAGTTGATGTCCTATCAGCTGGTCTTTTCTTATACTTTACGAAAAGTTCTTCTTTGCACTTCAGCCTTAAAATCGATACACTAGGGACAATGAGTTTCATATCTAAAGGAGATGCTTTATGGTTGCCTTTCTGCAATTTTATGCGTTCATCTTTGCTTGTTGTTTTGCTTGGCAAGTTGGTCGACCATCCCCTTGGTCACAAAAGATCGTTCGTGCCTTTTTAACAAGTGTCAACGGGCTCTTCGTATTCGCACGTGCCTCGATTTCAATCTTTTTATTAGTTGGACCACTATTACTCGTCACTTATCTTGTCTTCCCACGGTTAATCGCTTTTGAAAATGGTTTAGCGATGGTGATCAGCGTTCTCGTCATCGGACTGGTTGATCGTCTCGTCAGTCTCGTCATCCTGCCACTCATACGTTCCTTTTTCTTAAAACGTCAACGCGTCATGCCACAATCGGTGGAAATGGTGCTTTATACGATGGCAATGGCTGTCTTGCTCTTCATTCAGCTCCATGCTGTTCCTGGCGTTCAAATTCATGTAGCGTTAACGATTTTTCTTGGTTTTACGATCTATTTCGCTCATTATCTATTTGCCCTATATCGGATTCGTCTTATGAAAAAGAAGCTAACGACCGTTGCTCAAGATCAAGACGAGGAACGAAAAGCCTCTTAAATACGAAAACGAAAGATGATTTCCTCTCGGGAATCGTCTTTTTGTTTTCTGATAAATAACGTTGACAATGATAATCGTTATCATTTATAGTGAAAAAGTACTCAGTGAGGAGATGAAACGGATGCATGCCCAACAAGTGATTGAAACGCGCCGGTCGATCCGGTCTTATACGGAACAACCCGTTCCGGTCGAATTGGTAGAAGCATTACTCGACACGGCGATTTATGCCCCGAATCATAAATTACGAGAGCCTTGGCGCTTTGTTCTTGCAATTGAAGACGGACAAACACGGTACGTCGATGCCTTAATGGAGTTACTGACGGCGCGTGGTCAATTCGAGACGAAAACGTCTGAACAACGTCAACAGGCTGAACAAAAATTACGGGAAGTCCCGGTTTATTTAACGATACTTTGTCAGGTCCAAGGGACACCAGATCAACAGCTAGAGGATACACTTGCAACAGCTGCGATGATTCAAAATCTGCAGTTAGTAGCAACAGAACGAGGTCTTGGGTGTTGCTGGAAGAGCGGGAAACACTGGTTCACACCAGAGTATGCCTCACTCGTTGACGCTTCTGAAAACGAACGCGTTCTCGGTGTCATTCAAATCGGCTGGCCTGCCATCGTTCCACCTGTCAAACCGAGAACGTCCGCAAAGGACAAGTTGACGCACTTTTAAGAGGTGCGCATTCTGCGAGCTACCCCTGCTCGCGCCAATCAAGCCCCAATTCAAAAAGAAAAACGTTCCGATGACGTCTCTCTCCCCAAACGGAGACGCAATCGGAACGTTTTTCTGTTAGAGAAACCCTTCATGATTGACAGGTGATTTAGCTTGAATCTAAGATGATGAAGGTGAAACAAATAACCGCTTACAGAAAGCGGGTCGAAAGAAGGGGTCCCCTTGCACGCGGATCAACGAAAAAAATTAACGGTCCTCATGATCAACATGTTCATTGCGGTCGGGAGCTTCGGGATCATCATTCCGATTCTACCCGCTTACTTAGCATCGATTGGACAGGGTGGAACGGCGGCTGGATTAATGATTGCCATCTTTGCCGGAGCACAACTCGTCATGTCACCGATTGCCGGAAAATGGGCGGACCAATACGGTCGTCGCAAAATGATCATCTATGGATTGATCGGCTTGACGCTCTCGATGTTTGTCTTCTACTTCTCCAATTCCGTCACGGTCCTCTACATCTCGCGCGCAATTGGTGGTGCCGGTGCTGCACTCCTAATTCCAGCAATCTTTGCTTACGTCGCGGACATCACGACGATGGATCAACGCGCAAAAGGAAACAGTTACGTCTCAGCTGTGATGTCACTCGGGATCGTCATCGGTCCTGGAATCGGTGGTTTCCTTGCCGAATACGACTTAAAATTACCGTTACTCGTCTCAGCGATCGTCTCGGGTGCAGCCGTCTTGTTCAGCGTCCTGTTACTTCAAGAAAGTGAAAAACACGATGCAACAGCGATGGCACCAGACGAAGGATCGATGCTTCGAAAACTCGGCACGTCGTTTAAGAAACCGTACTTCGTACCGCTCGTCATTACACTCGTCATGAGCTTTGGTCTCATGGCATACGAATCAGTCCTTGGTCTATTCGTCGATGACCAATTCGGTGCTTCACCGAAGGACATCGCGATCATGGTAACATCGACCGGTATCATCAGCGTCATTGCTCAAATCTTCATCGTCGATAAGCTGTCACGTAGTCTCGGAGAAGGAAAGGTCTTGAACCTATTCCTGTTCATCGCAGCACTCGGTTTCCTGTTGTCATTATTGACATCAAGTTACGGTGGATTCTTTGCGATTACCCTCGTCATCTTCCTCGCGACATCGATTTTACGTCCCGTCTTGAATACGATGATTTCAAAGCTCGCTGGTAATGAGCAAGGCTTTGCTATGGGGATGAACAACGCCTACATGAGCATCGGGAACGTGCTCGGACCGACGCTTGCGGGTGTCCTATATGACGTCAACATTCTCTATCCGTTTGCACTCGGTCTGATTTTCCTCGTCGTGACGTTCATCGGATCATTCATCTGGCAAAAACGTCAAGCACGATTGATTGCCAAGGTCGAACAAAGTTCTTAAACGAATCAAAAATAGCCTCGATTGCTCCATCCCATCGGACAGAGCAGTCGAGGCTATTTCGTTTAACGATATTCGTCCGTCATACGGATTGTTCCTCTGTTCTTGACACAAGCAGTTTCGCGACGATTTCTGTTAACAAGAAAACGAAGACGATTCCTGTAAAATCTAGCGTCAACCACGGCATCAGACCGCAGCCGATTAAAAGTGTCCCAATCATTAACGGACGATACGAAGAAAAGGATGGTCGCTTCGGACGGTCACTCAAAAGGATGCTCACGACACCAAGCACGATAAGCCATGTCACTGAAATATTATAGAAAAAGTGATCGACCAGTAAAAACAGACCAATCGGATACAGTGGAACCCACCAACGGTTCATACCGATACCTCCCATTTTCTTTTCAGTATCGCATGATTTGAATTGATTCCCTTTATTTTGAAATCACTTATCCGTACTGCTTTTGATGCGCACGTTTAAGTTCAAGATATTCTTCATCAGCCCGGATCAAATCCCATTTTTCTTGGAAGATGGCCGCAGATTTTGCTTTTTCTTCGTCAATCTCGCGCGTGTGTAATTCTTTGGTCTCTTTATCTTTATATTTACGCCCACCCTTGTAGTTCGCGTAACGTCGTGCGCGCGTATGTCCCATCTGAATGAACTTCCGCGCCATATCCATGCCGACGAAGTCTCCGTCTTCTTTATAAGCTAAATACATCTCATAAATTTTCTCAGACGATTCCTTCGCGATGTCCGGCGTCTTAAAACGCCAATGCGGCAAAATCTCACTTTTGTAAGGTTCGACGAGTAAGACCCCTTGCTCCCCGCGTCCAACCCGGTACTTTTCCGGCTCCTTACGAAAATCCGTCGTCTTGAAATCGAGATCGTAATCAAACGGCATCCCGGTCACGCTCCCTTCTACTTCGAAACGTTCCCTTCCCGTCCGTTCATCAATCCTCGATCCGGTAGAGCCCTTGCGTATAAATCGTCGCTAAGACGTGCGCAATCTCTTCGATCGTCGCTGTCGCCTCTTCGCGGACGACTTCGAATAAATACATCTCATTCGCAAAGAACCAACCACGGGCGACGAGTTTCGAGTCGACATCCTGCCGCGCAAGTCCTGTCTCCTGCGCATACTGGATATCCTGACTGATCCGATCAATGAACCGTTCCCGAATCGCTTTCCATTTCGCACGGACGATGTAAGACACGCCGATTGCTTGCTCGACAACCCGTAACATCGCTCGTTCTTCTTCCGCGAGACGTAAGAAATCCGTCGCTTGCGTCACGATGCGTTCCTTTGCCTCTAGCGGCGTCGTCGGTTCGAATGTTCGTTCCGCGATCGCGTGGAAGCGGCTCATGACATCTTCCATCAGGACGACGAGCAACTCATCTTTCCCTTCAAAATGGACATAGGCTGTTCCGTAGCCGACGCCAGCTTGTTTAATGATTTGTGAAATCGTTGCCGTTTGAAACCCTTGTTCTAAGAAGACGTCACGTGCCGCACTCAACAGTTTCTCGCGTGTCCGCACCGTGCGCAGATGACGTTTATCGATTTTTTCTGGTTGAGAAGATGACATGTCCTTCACTCCTTTTGTTTTCTCTATTCGATAATATTGACACAATGTCAATTTGTTTGCTACGCTTTTGTCAAAATTGATTGAGCATTCATTTGAGGAGGATGACGTATGACACTGCAAGCAAAACGGAGCGATGCTGCTGCTCGGGACGAGCAAGATGCACTCGCCGCCTATCGTGATGAGTTTTATCTGCAACCGGGTAGTATCTATATGGACGGAAACTCGCTCGGCTTATTGTCGAAGCGTGCCGAGAAGACGTTGCTCGAGTCGCTATCAGACTGGAAAGAACTCGGGATCGATGGCTGGATGAAAGGACGTCATCCTTGGTTCGAATTATCGGAACGTCTCGCTGCTCTCAACGCTCCGCTCGTCGGCGCACAAGCAGAAGAAGTCATGGTCACTGGTTCGACGACCGTCAATCTCCATCAACTCGTCGCGACATTCTTCCAACCAACGGAAGGTCGAGATAAGATTTTAGCGGACGCGCTGACGTTCCCGTCAGACATCTATGCCCTTCAAAGCCAACTTCGCTTACGTGGTCTGGATCCTGAGACACACCTCATCCAAGTACCGAGTCGGGATGGTCGCTTTTTAGAAGAAGATGATATCATCGCCGCGATGACGGATGATATCGCATTGATCGTCTTGCCGGCGGTGCTTTATCGAAGTGGACAAATTCTCGATATGGAGCGTTTGACGAAGGCAGCACACGACCGCGGCATCCTGATTGGTTTTGATGGTTGTCATTCCGTCGGAGCCGTTCCCCACGCGTTCCATGACTGGGATGTCGACTTTGCCTACTGGTGTAATTACAAGCACTTGAACGGCGGTCCTGGAACGGTTGGTGGATTATTCGTCCACGAACGTCATTTCGGAACGTTGCCTGGTCTGACAGGCTGGTTCGGTTCACGGAAGGATAAGCAGTTCGATATGGATCATACGATGACACCGGCCGCGCATGCCGGTGCCTTCCAAATCGGGACACCACACGTCTTAAGTCTCGCTCCACAAATCGGTGCATTAGAGATGTTTGACGAAGTCGGTATCGAAGCTGTTCGGACAAAATCACTCGCGTTGACGCAGTACATGATGGAACTCGTCGAGCAGGAACTCACACCGTACGGTTTCGTCATCGGAAATCCGATCGATGATAAACGCCGCGGGGCGCATCTCAGCCTCGAGCACCCGGAAGCAGCACGGATCTGTAAAGCACTCAAGGAAAATCGGATTATCCCCGATTTCCGGGCGCCAAACATCGTCCGTCTAGCACCCGTCGCGCTCTACAATACGTTTACCGATGTCTATGACGTCGTCGCGACACTCAAACGAATCATGAAAGATAAAGAATACGAACGTTTCGCGAATGAACGCGAAGTCGTTGCTTAAGGAGTACACCATGGAACAACCTACTGAACTACGGCGTGAACTCAAGACACGCCAACTCACGATGATTGCGATGGGCTGTGCGATCGGTACCGGTCTTTTCCTCGGAAGTGGACTTGCGATCGGGCTTGCCGGACCGAGCGTTTTAATCAGTTACGCAGTCGGCGCCTTCATCGTCTTACTTTTAATGGGCTGCCTCGCTGAAATGACGGTCGCCCATCCGACATCTGGCTCGTTCGGTACGATTGCCGAACGATACATTAGTCCATATGCCGGTTTTCTCGTCCGCTATTCATACTGGATCGCAAACGTTCTTGCGATTGGCGTTGAGGTCAGTGCGATCGCTATCTATATGAAATACTGGTTCCCTGACGTTCCCGGGGTCGTCTGGATTCTCGTATTCGCTGCCGCGCTGATCTATATCAATGCCACGACAGTCAATACGTTCGCGACCTTCGAATACTGGTTCTCAGTCATTAAAATCAGTGCCATCTTGCTATTCATCCTGCTTGGTGCCTACTTGGTCATCGGTAGTCCAAGTCCTGAGATTGGTCCACAAAACTTCACAAATGACGGTGGCTTCATGCCGTTCGGCTTCTCAGGTCTCTGGATCGCAATCTTCATCTCCCTGTTCAGCTTCCTCGGAACAGAATTGATCGCCGTCACTGCTGGTGAAGCGAAGGATCCAGATGTCGCCGTACCGAAAGCATTAAAAGCGACGGTCTTCCGTCTCTCGACGTTTTATGTCATCACGATTGCTTTGATGTTGATGATCGTTCCGTGGCAACAAGCAGGCGGTGTCGATCAAAGTCCGTTCGTTAAAGTAATGGAGATGCTATCGATTCCATATGCAGGCGGTATCATGAACTTTATCATCCTGACAGCGGCGCTATCCGCGATGAATAGTCAACTCTATGCTTCGACACGGATGATGTATTCGTTATCGAAGGCAACGTATGCTCCAAAAGTATTTGGGCGCTTGAATCGAAAAGGTGTACCGCTCTTCGCACTCGCCTTATCGACACTCGGCATTTTTCTCGCAGCGATCATCAGCAGTCAATCGAGCGTCTCTTATCCATTCATGATGGGGATTTCGATGTTCGGGGCGATTTTCACATGGTTCATGATTTTCATCTCCCATCTGTACTTCCGTAAAGCCTGGGAACGTGAAGGTGGACGGACGTTACCGGTTCGGATGATGGGCTATCCGTATCTGACTTCCCTCGGTGCATTGTTGTTATTCGCACTCGTCCTAACGACATGGTTCACGGATTTCCAAATCGTCTTGAAGTTTGGTGTACCGTGGTTAGTGTTCTTATCGATCGCCTATTTCTTCTGGAAACGGGCGCATCCGGAACAACCACAGACCGCTGAAAAACGAAAACTGAATTAACTTGATAAAGGGGATGAATAGGAATGACAAAGACAGATCCTACGTCTATTGAAGCATCGATTCAAACGGATTTTAAAAAAGATATGTCCTACGGGGATTATTTGCAACTAGATCCATTGCTTACGAGTCAACATCGCTTATCGGGGCATCATGACGAGATGCTGTTCATCATCATTCATCAAACGAGCGAACTCTGGATGAAGCTGATCCTGCATGAGATGCGAGCAGCGACGCAAGCGGTCGCAAACGATGATCTCGAATCGTCGTTTAAGATGCTCGCACGCATTTCAAAGATTCAGCACCAGTTGATTCAATCGTGGAATGTTTTGTCGACCTTGACCCCTGCTGAATATCTAGAATTCCGTGATGCGCTTGGTCACTCATCCGGTTTTCAGTCGTATCAAAACCGTCAAATCGAATTCGCGCTCGGCTTCAAGAATGAGCAGATGCTAAAAGTGTATGCGCATGACGAAACACTCTATCCGATGATGCTCGAAGACTTGAAGACACCAAGTATCTACGACGAAACGATCCGGGCGATGGCGCGCCATGGGCTACCGATCGACGAATCCGTCCTTGAGCGTGATGTTACGCAAGACTGGACGCCGAATGCGAGTGTCGAAGCAGCCTGGGCAATTGTCTATCGTGATGTCGATCGGTACTGGGATCTGTATGAACTCGGTGAAAAACTACTCGATATCGGGAGCCAACAACAAATGTGGCGCTTCAACCATATGAGTACCGTCGAACGGATCATCGGACAAAAGCCAGGAACGGGCGGTTCGTCTGGTGTCAGTTATCTACGACGTGTGCTCGACCATCGGTTCTTCCCGGAACTGTGGTCAGTCCGCACGACATTATGAGGAGGATTCAGCAATGACACGATGGATTGATGTTTCACAACCACTTGATCGCCACGTCACGACGTGGCCGGGGGATACACCGTTTGAAGCAATATTGACATGGAATAAGGAAGACACCGGTTCCGTTAACGTCGGAAAGGTAACGATGAGTCTGCATACTGGCACTCATGTCGACGCGCCGTTTCATTTTGACGATGCCGGACAAAAAATCATCGACCTTGATCCGGATCTCTACATCGGACATGCGCGCGTCATTTACTTACCAGGTCGTACAGAAATCACAGCTTCTGATTTAGATGGCTTTGAGCTAAATGACGTCCAGCGCTTGATCATCAAAACGGATGGTTGGATCGACAAATCAACTTTCCCAGAAACGATTCCCGTCTTGACGCCAAGTCTTGCTGAACGTCTCGGCGAACTCGGGATTTCGCTGATTGGTCTCGACTTACCAAGCGTCGATGCGATTGATAGCAAGGAAATGGCAGCCCATCACGCACTAGCGCATCATGGAGTCCATATCCTTGAAGGACTCGTTCTCGATGCGATCACGCCTGGTGATTACCACCTCAACGCCGTCCCACTCCCGCTCGTCGATGGCGACGGTAGTCCCGTCCGTGCCTTACTTCGTCCATACTAAAAAATCCGTCTAGCAGGCTTTCTGCTGGACGGATTTTTTGTTACTTGGGTAGTGGTTCGAACAAACTGGCTTCGATTTGACGAACGATATGCCCAAGGACTGCAAGCGATGGATCGATCTCGAATCCTTGATCCAGAGAATGATTCGCTCCTTCAATAACATCAATCGTCAGTTGTGAGGTGCGACACGTTTCAAGTGCCGCTTCATCATAAAACTTATCGGCTGTTCCGATGACAAGGAGTCCAGCTTGCGACGATGTGGCGATTTGTTCGACTACTTCGGCTTCAAGAACGGGTGTTAAGAAGACGAAGCGTGCTGTCTGTAGATTCGGCTTAGCAAGCAATGCCGCTAGCGGAATCGTTCCTAACGACTTTGCGATGAACTGAACGTTTTCGTATGTATGTGTCGCAAGCACTTCTGAGACGACAGCGTCGACCCGGCGCGTCATGCAGACATTCGATTCTGCGTCTGTCATCGAAAAGAGCTCTTCCGTCACATAGTGAATACAGATGACATCGATGTCTCGAGCTAGTAGTGCCATCCGGCTGTAGTAGAAGTAAGGATGGTCGTACAAATAAGATGCTCCCGAGATCAAGAAGCAGACCTGTTTGGATCCCATTTGAAAATGATCATATGAAACGGTTGTCTGATCGACGACGATGGATGATTGTTCGATATGCATGAAATCCCTCCACACTTTTTCTAGACTTTACCATTTCAGAGATGGACTGTCATGTCTTTTTCGGCTCTCCCTTATAAACTAAAAAAGGCGATGCACCACATTGGTTCATCGCCAATCCTATATCTTTAGCCAATCGGAGCAAACACAGACTGTTCGACTTGTTTTAATTCATAGAACGCTCCTTGTCGCGCCATCAATTCGGTATATGTTCCGACTTCGATAACGTGACCTTGATCCATGACGATGATTTGATCCATCGCTTCAAGACCCGCTAACCGGTGACTGACGAGAACAAGTGTCGCGTCCTCTGCTCGCGTGAACAGTCGATTGAGAATCATCTGTTCCGTCAAAGCATCAACGGAAGACGTCGGTTCGTCAAGCAAGTAAAGCGAGGCTTCTCGCAAGAGCACACGAGCAATCGCTAAGCGTTGTTTTTCTCCTCCAGACAAGTTCTCGCCTTTTTCAAATACACGATCGTTTAATTCGAACGTCGTTAACCCAACATCATCGAGCGCTTGAAGCATCGCCTCGTCCGTTGCTGCTTCGTTCGCGAGCAATAGATTATCGCGAAGCGTTCCATAAAAGTAATGATTCTGTTGCAGCACGACATTTGCGTGTTGCCACAGTCCTTCCGGATCAACCGTCTGACTCTCTTGACCAGCAATCGTTAATCCGTCTGTCGGATACATCCGTAACATCAATTGAAGTAACGTGGATTTCCCGGAACCACTCGCCCCGACGATCGCCGTCTTCTTGCCGGCAGGAATCGAAACGGTGACGTCACGTAAGACCGGACGCGGTGCATCAGGGAACGTGAACGTCAACGCGTTCGTTTCAAAGGATGGTGCCTGATCGAGAACAAACGTGTCATAAGTTGGCTCTTCTTGCTCGGACACGACTTCATCAAGTCGTTTTGCAGCATGACGGCTATCTTCAAAGAAGCCTGGTAAAATCGCCATCGGTGCCGCATTCTCAAAGACCGTCAGCGATGTCATGACGAGTAAAGCGAGGAAGACCCCTTCGAGTTGTCCACTCGCGACGAGATAGGCACCGACACCAAGAACGAGCCAAGAGATGATCAGCGTCACCATCGTATTCAAGGCCAGGTTCGAGACCTGTCTCTTATACACATCT
>NZ_WBYY01000050.1:0-18698 GCF_048985645.1 Exiguobacterium sp. A1_3_1
ACTCAAAAAAAGAATGACGCGTCTTTTCACGCCCTTTCCTCAGGCGAGACACAAGCCAGTTTTCCTGCTTCATTCAAGCAGGAAAGCGGGTCTTGTTTGTCTCTGACAGCGCATAAATGCGCTTATTCCTGTAGGAGTTGCGTGTGATGCGTCATTCTTTTTGTTATGAGATAAGGGTGGCAGATTTTCATTCTGCCACCCTTATCTTTGGAAAGACTGACTCATGATACAGTCCCGTTTTAAGTGTGTGATTTGAATGGAGATGATTTTTTCGTCTGCAAGACCTGAGTGAATCGATCGACGGCTTGGCGCATCTCATAACTCGGTCCGAGAAAGAGCGGACCATGTCCGACAGCGAGTATATCCGGAGACAGTTCCGTCAGTTGATCAGCCGAGCGAAGGGCGACGTCCGGATCCCATGTTGCGAGTGCAGGGAACGGGAATTGCCAGCGGACGTCACCGGAGACGGCGAGTCCTCCTTGCGTCTGAAAAGCATCTCCGGCGATCAACGTCCGGCTTCCTTCATGCCAAAGTGAGATCGAACCAGGTGTATGACCGGGTGAGGCAATGACACTGAGACTTCCGACTTGTTGACCACTCTCGAGCAAGCGATCCGGACGTGTTTTGATGTTTTTCGGAATACCACCTTTTAAAGGTGTCGTTTCGCCTTCGCGTAGCGTCTCGTCCCCACTGAGCAATGCAGCATCGCGATAACTGATACAGACTTGAGCGAGAGGAAAGGCGTTCGCAAGGAAATCAAGCGAACCGACATGATCGGCATGCGCATGAGTCAGGATGATTGCACCAAGCGGTTTCTCTTGCTTTCGAATATAGTGATAGAGCGCCTTTGCGTTGATCCCGAGGCCGGCATCAATCAATGTCAAACTGTCTGCTTCTTCAAACAGGTAGCAGTTGACCGGGAAAAAGGATGGGGTCGTCTGCAGTTGGTGTAAACGTTCGATTGTCGTGACACGCATCGGCTTCACTCCTTCAAAAAAATGAATAGTTTTCTTCTTTAGTATCGTCTGTTTTTTTAGATGCGTCTAGACGCATTATGTGGAAAAAGAGGCATCACCTGTAAAAAGATGATCCCTCTTCTATGAATCATTCAAATGTCACAGCGAAGACGGCACCGGCATGTGGTGCATCATCTCCGTCGGCAGCCGTCGTGACGAGCAATCGATCTTCATAGAAAATCGGGCACGTCGGATTCGAAACAGGGAAGTCGACATGATCGAGTTTTTCACCAGTCGCAAGATTCCAACGGGTGATGCATGATCCAGCATAATGCGCGATCCAAGCATGACCTTCCGCGTCCTTCGTCATACCATCCGGGAACCCTTCTTCTTCTTCAAGGTCAACGGCGACACGTTTATTGGAAAGTGGTGCGTCCGGAGCGTAGTCAAAGGCATAGACTTTTTTTGTCGGTGTATCGATGTGATAGAGCGTCTTGCCATCTTCTGACCAGACGAGTCCATTCGAGTTCGTCAAGTCTTCGTGCAAGACATCGATGGAACCGTCATGACGCAGACGGAACAATCCAGCAGTCTTACCGTCTTCTTCATTAATGCTACCAGCGACATATTGTCCAGTCGGATCGAGCTTTCCGTCATTCATTCGGTCAGAATCGGGCAGTGACAGTTGATGCTCAAGAGACAGATGACCTTCCTTGAGATCAAACGTCCCAAATCCGTGTTCAGCCGTGACACGTAATAAGTCTGGAGCGTCCGTCAAGGCAATTGATGTGATGGCGCTTGGTAACGTGTACGGCTTGAGTGCTTCTGTGGCAAGGTCATATGAAAAAAGAAGTTGATTCGGAATGTCGACAAAATAAAAGCGTTTTGTTTTCGCATCGTAGACAGGAGATTCACCTGTCTTACACGCGACATCAATAAATACAGATACACTCATGAAAAGGCCTCCTACATCATGTATGAATAGATTCATATGTTGATTGCAACATATGTGGCTTAAAAGGAATCAGTTAACTACTTTCTATACCTGTTATGAATAAAAATAAACCTCTCCTAAATTAATTATGTCATTTATTTACTAAAAAAGGCATAATATATAACGGAGGTGTGTTATGTTCAAGAAAATTTGTATTTTATTAACAACTTTTTGTCTTTTTCAATCTGTCTCTACCACTCAGGCAGAAACGATTTCAAAAGGTGTGACCTATACGACAAAATCAGAAACACTTTCGGGTACACCACAGTTATTTCGACATATAACGGTTCAGCCCGATACCGGTAACTACTGGATGACGACGAAAGGACGAGATCGTGTATTAGCAACAGAATCTTTACCTTCTCAAGTTAGTCGCGTGACAGCGAGCGGGGGGCGTGTCGTAACAGCGATCAATGCCGATATGTATCGAGTAGCTTCGGGGTTACCGATTGGACTTCAAATTCAGCAAAATCAAGTACTGGTTAGTCATAGTGTAAAAGATTCTGCGACAAAATTCCCATCATTCATGATCAACGGACAAGGGAAACCAGAGATCGGGTCGTTCGGTATCATCGGATCTGCGACGACTGATACGAAGCGGGTAACGATCCACTCAGTTAACCGTAACGAGAACTTAGCGAATCGAATCGGTATCTTTAGTTCAGCTCATCATGCTTCAAAAATGCTGAAGCTAATTGAGCCGTCAGAAGCGATGAAAAAAGAAATTGCTATCGTCTATTTAAAAGGAACAGCGACATCGGCGTTTACACTCGGGAAGAACTATCAATGGACCGTTGAATCGGTAGATACGACATTCCGTAAAGAAATTCGCTTACCCGATGCTGGAGTTGTCCTCGTCGGTCTCGGAAAACAAAAAGCGGCACTACTCGCACTTGTGAAAGCAGCAGAAGAAAAATCAAATGGTCTGTTATCAACACAATTAAATCTAGTTCAATTATCGAATCTTCAAATGCGTAACGATATTCAAGAAGCTGTATCCGGATATAACTGGTTGATTCAAAATGGAGTTGGATATAGTTTAGACAGCCTAGCATTGAACCATGACCGCTTTTTGATGCTCGCTCGTAAGGCGCGGACACTCATCGGTACAACATCAAACGGGACAGTTCAAATCATTACGGTGGACCAAGCTCGTCTTGATTCAAAAGGGATTACGATGCTTGAGGCAGTAGAGCAAATGAAGCGTTTAGGTGTAACGTCGGCCCTCGCATTTGATGGTGGGGGATCGACAGAGATAATGGTCAGACGCGCTGGAGAGTTTTTATCTAAAACAGCGAATGTACCGGCAGATGGAAGAAGTCGCTCTATTACGAACGGTTTAATATTAGCCACTCATTATGTTCCATCGAATGTAGCGACGACGATTTTATTGACTGCCCCTAAAGAATTATATGTAGGTGAAAAAGGTGGATTTGGATTAAAGCTGACGGATACAAATGGACAGCCTGTAGATGCAACGAAGAAATCGATTATTTGGAAAGGGACAGGTGTCAAAGGCTTACAAGTCACGGCACCGCTGACTCCTGGAAAATGGACAGGTACGATGCAAGTTGATCGTGCTAAACGAACCGTATCGATTCCAGTCACGAATCGCTTGACCGGTCTTACAGTCAATGGAGGGCGTCCGATCTTGTTAAAAGTAGGACAACGCCTCGCGATTTCATCGGAAGGATGGCTAAACGGACGACGTGTCGTAATCCCTGCTTCGCAACTCAATTACCAGGTTGCAAACGGAGAGACCGCATCGGTTACAAAAGGGAATATTCTTGCAAAGAAAATCGGGAAGACAGAACTAACTGTCTCATCTGGAGGGAAGACGGTTCGACTACCGGTCACCGTCTCTGCTATGAAAAAAGAGGAAGTCATCGATTCCTTCGAACAGGGAGTCTACGAAGCGAAATCTCCTTATGTTTCGAGTTATGCTGTCCGTCTCAGTTCCTTACAGAAATCCAGTGGCAAACAATCACTTGAAATGACATACGATTATTCAGGGTGGAAGAAACAAAACGGAGCCATGTACATTAAAAAAGCATCATGGATCATTCCTTCTCCTGCCCGTGCATTGACGATGGATGTGTATGGAGATGGACGCGCGCCTTGGCTTCGCTCAGAAGTCAAAGATGCTGCAGGAAATCCACATGTCGTGGATTTCGTCAAGAAGGTAGATTGGAAAGGATTTAAAACGGTACAAGCGACACTCGATCCGACGTGGCCAACACCTCTTAAAATCGAATCGTTGTATTTTGTTGAAACGGATACATCGAAAAAAGGAACAACCATTAAGAGTAAGGTGTACTTGGATCAACTCAAAGTTTTATACTAAACCTAAAAAAAAACAGGGAATCGGATTTCAATGAAATCTTGACCCTGTTTTTTTTATCAGATAAAAATTACTCTGACGGGTGGTTTATAGTAATTAGCGACTTTTGACAAGAAGATTTACAGCTTCCTTCACAAGCTCTTCTGTCTGACCGTCACCATTTTGTTCGGCGTCTTTTACGCACTCAATTAAATTGGAGCTTACGACGACACCAATCGTACGATCAATCGCGGAGCGAGCAGCGGAAAGTTGAGTAATGACATCTCGACAGTCTTGCCCTTCTTCCATCATACGAAGGATACCACGTAATTGCCCTTCGATTCGGCTGACGCGATTTTTCATTTTGCGATCATAATCCATATATGTTCCTCCGTTTCATAGTAGAACTAACGTCTGAGTAATACCTTTATGCTATGCCCATAACGGTATTACTGTCAATTCTATCGAATTTTAAGATATACTTTTCTTGAAATCAGGGAATATGGATGTGGTGAGGAATTTACTTAGAAAATTGATGAAAACTAAAACGATTTGGTGTTAGCTCTCGTATACTATATGATGAAGCTGATATCAGGAGGAGGAAAAGGATGCATACTCAATCCGATGAATCGCTTTATCATCTGATGCGTAGCGGTGATGAACAGGCACTCGAGACTTTGTATGAGAAGTACGAGCGATTGTTATTTTCATTCGCCTATCGCTTTACGAATAATGATCGATTGTCTGAAGAAGTCATTCAAGAAGTATGGATGAAAATTTGGAATGGTCGTGTTGATTTTGATACACAAAAAGGAAAGTTTTCATCTTGGATTTTGACGATCACGCGTAATGCGGCTCTTGATTGTTTACGTCGTGAAAAACGACAACCGACGATTGAAGTTGAAGAACGAGATGGCGGATATGATGAACCTGTTGAGCGGACCGTCATGCAACGCGAAACTGCAGCGGAAGTGCGGGGCGCCGTAAGTGAACTAAAATCAGAACAACAGGATTTGATCGAACTAGTCTATTTTCAGGGACTAACGCAACAACAAATCGCAGATCAACTTGACTTACCACTCGGAACAGTCAAAACACGTATCAGAAGTGCGATTCAAGCATTAAGAAAACGATTAGATGGGAGGGAACGAGATGGAAGAACGTTGTCATGACTTGATCAATTACTTCAATGGAACACTCTCTTCAGCAGATCGCGACGCGTTCGAAGCGCATCTTGCGACGTGCGAAGAATGTCGCGAAGCACTTTTAGAAATGGAAGAACTCATGCTTCCCATCGCTGAATCGCTTCCGGAGCGTCCTGTTCCTGTAGGAATGAAAGCACGTATTCTTGGAGAAGTTCTTGGTTCAACAGAGACGGAGTCTCCTAAAGAAGAACCGATGACTACTCCAGTAGACATTAAACAAGCACGTCAGCAACAAACGAAGAAAAAGAGTGTCCCACTTGGCTGGTTGATGAGCATTGCTGCCGCCCTTATTCTTTCACTTGGTGCGAATGCCTACTTTTTGTCACAGGAAGAAAGTACAGATACACCGGAAACACTGGCGATGGATGAAATTAAAGGAATGGGAAACTTTGAAAGCAACGAGTCGATCAAGGGATCAAGCATGGTATTTACACAAAACGATAAGTCGTATATGCTCGTTCAATTGAAAGATCTGCCTCCATTGAAAAAAGGAGAATTGTATCAATTATGGACCATCAAAGGTGAGACACCGACTGCGAACGGTATTATTGAAAAAGACGGCGAAGCAGCAGCGGTATTTCAACTCAAAGGTAATGGTGACGTCGATGCTGTAGCAATCACTGTCGAACCAGAGCCGGATTTAGCGAAACCTACGGGAGAAATCGTGGCCTCAGTTGCACTTTAACTTAAAAAATACGAACGGATTCGTCTACGACGAATTCGTTTTTTTTGTGCATTTTACATTAAGAAAAAAGACTAAAAAATAGAAAATATCAATTAAATCGCATGAAATGCAAGTTTCGACTGAAAATATACTTCATAACCGTCGATACTAAGAAGAAAGTCAGTTCTATAAGGAGAGGCCACATACAATGAATGAATGGATTATTTTAACAAAGCACTATGAAGTGGGCTTAGTTGTACTGTCGGTACTCGTCGCGATCATTGGATCGTATGGATCGCTTGAATTAAATCGACGTTTGGCTAAGGCGACTTCTTTGAAAAAACGAGCGTTATTCTTATCTTCTTTGACGATGGGACTATCGATTTGGGGGATGCATTTCGTTGGTATGGGTGCTTTCGGTTTACCCGTCACGGTTCGTTATGACTGGATTTTAATGTTCTTATCCGTCATTCCAGCTATTTTAGCTGCCTTCATCGCCTTTTATCTACTCTACTCATCAGCGATTACACGAAACAAAGTCATTTTAGCAGGTTCTTTGATGGGCGTAGGTATTGCGATGATGCATTATCTTGGGATGATGGCAATGGATTTTGGTGGCGCGATTCGTTATGAAACAGGGTTGTTCGCTCTATCCATCCTAATTGCGATCACTGTAGCATATGTTGCCTTGTTACTCTTACATCGTCTACGACATGTTGATAAGAAAAGAATTCTTATTCCCATTGCGATTGTAATGGGCTTTGCTATCTCTTCCATGCATTATGTAGGTATGTTAGGAACATCTTTTTGTATCCCGATTGATCAAGCAGGACGTATTGGTGATGGTCCTATTACATCGAATATTTTAAACGATGTAGCCATTCCGGTATTTTTGATTTTGATCTTAATCGCTGGACTCTATATTCATTTAGAACGACGTGCCTTACAGATGATGGCATATACTGATCATTTGACCGGTTTGCATAACCGTAGATGGTTAGATCACCATATGATAAAAGTAGATGCGCATTACGGAAAGTCTAAAGACGAGATGGCGATGGCTATACTTGACCTGGACGGGTACAAATGGGTCAATGATACGTTTGGTTTTGATAAAGGAGATGCCGTCATTCGTGAGTTTGCAGATCGGATGCGTGCGTCCTTATCGGAAGATGAAGCATGTATTCGTTATAATGGAACGCAGTTTTTTCTTATCAAAAAAGTACCTACTGATGCATTACTTCGTACTTTCGAACAAATTTTAGAAGATATTCGACAACCGATTCACTTAGATGATCAACCAATCCATTTGACAGCAACGATGGGTGTCATCTTACCGGATATGGGAGAAACGTTAGAAATGCGAATTGGTCAAATGGAAAGTGCTCTCCGGGTCGGCAAAAACGAAGGAAGAGATCGATTCATCGTGTACGATGATTCCCTGCATTCCGACAAAAGAGAGCAATTGATCGTCGGTTCCTTACGCCGGGCGATGACGGATTTCAAGGAGTTCGCTCTCGTCTACCAACCGAAGATCGCACTCGCGACAGGCAAGGTGGATCAGGCGGAAGTTCTAATTCGCTGGAATCATCCGAAGTTCGGTTTCATCTCACCGGCGGAATTCATTCCACTTGCTGAAAAGTATAGTTTAATTCATCGTTTGACCGAGTGGGTGTTGAAGGAGACCGTTGCACAGATGGAGATTTGGAAGAAAGAAGATTATTTCATTCGCCAAGTCTCGGTGAACTTATCCGCGATGCATTTCCGATCGGAGTCGCATAATATGATGATTAAAGAAATCGTTCATCATTCCTTGAAGAACGGAAGTGAATTGCAACTACAACTCGAAATAACGGAAACGTCCGTTATGGAGAATCTGGACCGGGCGATGACGATGCTTGGTGAATTGAAACAGCTTAGTCTGACAATCGCTCTCGATGATTTTGGAACGGGTCTATCGTCGCTAACGCACTTGAAGCATTTGCCGATCGATATCTTAAAGATCGACAAGTCGTTCATCGATGAAGTCCCACATGACGAACGGGGAACAGCGATTACGGAAATGATCATCCAGCTTGCGAAGAGTCTTGGGATCGAAGTCGTCGCAGAAGGTGTCGAAACGCTCGAACAGCATCTCTTCTTGAAACGCCTCGGTTGTGATTATGGACAAGGCTATTACTATAGTAGACCGATGCATGTGAAGGATTTAAATCAGCAAGCGATCGAAGAGACCGTTCTAAATGTCGGATAAGGCAATCCAAACATGACTTTCGTTCGTATACTAGATAAGCATGCGAGGATGATGCATGCGACGTCTGGGGGGACGCAAAGCGCTGGGATATTACCAGCTCGTGCACGACGCAGACAGACATCTAGTACATTCAATCATACTCAGACCATCTAGCTTTCGACGCAGCACCTGTCTGTTCGAACACAAACAAAGGCAACTTCCACGACGGAAGTTGCCTTTTTCATTTGCGCTTATGAGCGAACCGTCAGGACGCAGCCTGTTTGATCCGTCACGAGCACATTCGTATTGAAGTATTGGCCATCACTTTTTAAGATGAGCGCTTTTTTCTCCTCGTTGTAATCGAGTGTCATTTCTTGATCGAGGAAATGACTCGACCACCGCTTGACGAGAACAGGACCGACGTTTGAATCAATCGTCATGTCTTCCGGTGTCGCTTCATCGACGATGCGAATACTGAAAATACCAGAGTTTCCGCAACCACAACCCTCTGTATCGTAATAGAGATGCAGTTGACCGGATACTTCACCGCGTAATTGGCGGATTCGCTCCTGAGCAGACGGTGTAAATGTGATGTTCATGGTCATTCACTCCTTTCCCTTATTATACGCCGTTTGAACGAGAAAGGAACGTCACTTGCTCACGCTGACTTGGCGGCGCATCCGAACGAGAAGGAAGATATAACCGGCTAATAATAAGACGACGCTACCGAGAACTGTCGTATCGACGAGACCATTATCGGACTCGAAGTTGATCGCGATATACGCCCAGACGAAGACAAGCGGATAAATCGGATCACGGTTCGCAAACATGAAGAGAAGAGCGATGATGACTCCGACGACGAGTATGATCATCGTCCAGCCCGCATCTCCAATTCCAAGCCAAGATGTTACACCTTCTGCATTGATCGTCAGGAAGATGTCGGCAATCGTCGCGACCGATACCCAGCCGAGGTAAAGCGAGAACGGTAGCTTAAAGCGTAATCCTTTCGTCTCACGGTCAATTTTTGAGTAGATGACGATCAAGGACAACAAGAGACCAACGATGACGACAACGGAGACAACGAACAGTTCAAACGTGAAGGAAACGATCCAGCCAGCATTAAACAGACAGCTGATCAAGAACCACGGTCCGATTTTCTTCGCCAGTTCGTGTTCCTTGAACTTCGGAATCGATTGTAAAATCAACCAGATGAGTAGAATCGTATAAATTAATCCCCAAATCGAGAACGCATACCCAGCCGGTTTGAACAATGTGATGATCGAATCAGAGATTCGTCCTGTCTTTCCACCATCAAGGGCGTTCACGGCAATCGTGAAAATGAAGCCGACCCAGTTGAGCCAAATCCATTTATTATTTTTCAAACAAAAAACCTCCTTTATTCTCTAAAGAAGGTTTACCCAAAAATCAAATTCATTAGTCATCACGGTCGGCGCGTCGGGTTCAAAAAGGACATCCCGATCGCTGGATTTCCTGTATGCGAACCGAGAACCGGTGTCAAGTCATCGATCCGGACACGCACATCGTATTGCGATTCGAGGCGTTGTTTCCACTCGAGTGCCAGGTCATACGCTGTCGCGTGGAATAGTGAAATATCCGTGACCTGTCCCCGTTCAATGATTGCGACAAGGTGATCAAAAATCTTCGAATGCGCTTTTTTGAACGTCCGGACGGTTTGATAAGGAACGATCTTTCCTTCCTCGAAGTGGAACAACGGACGAAGTTGCAACAAGTTACCAACGAATGCCTTCGTTGAAGAGATCCGTCCACCTGCTTGTAATTGATCGAGGTTTGCGACCGTGAATTCAATGTGATGATCGAAACGACGCTCGAGAATGATCTGTTCGACGGATTCGATCGAGTGTCCCGCTTCGACGAGTTCAATCGCTTCTGCTAGGAGTTGACCAGCCGGGTAAATGCCACAACGGGAATCAATCGCAATCAGACGAAAGCCAGCAATCTCTGCCCCTTGAACGGAAGCGCTGTACGTGCCGCTCAGTTCACTCGATAAGTGAACAGCGAAGCCGACGTCGTAATCCTCTTTCAACCGCTCATAATGCTCAGTGAAACTCCCGATCGAAGGTTGGCTCGTCGTTACCTTGTGTTTTGAGTCAATCCAGCTATAGACGGTCTCTGCATCAACGTCGACACCATCGACGAAACTTTCTCCATCCTTCATGACAAGTAAAGGGACGACCGAAAGATCATCGCGCTGAGCGATCGTATCCGGTAAAATCGTTGTACTATCAGTGATCCAAGCGATCCGCATAACAAGTTCCTCCTTAAATTAGTACCTGATATTAATTGTAGGTGTAAGCGTTCTCGCTGTCAAATGAACATTAAAAAATATCGAACGTTTTAGTTGATTAAATAATGAAATACGCTATAATCGGTACGTGATTAGTAAACTTTTAGTCATCTTATACTAAACTAAGCCGATGAGAGGAGGACGTCGATTGTACTCAATCGGTCAAAAAATCAAGAACCTCCGTCTTCAAAAGGGATTGACGCAAGAGGAACTAGGGGAAAGAACAGACCTGAGTAAAGGGTACATCTCGCAACTCGAACGGGAAATCAGTTCACCGTCGATCGAGACGCTGTTTCATCTCCTCGAAGTCCTTGGCATCTCACCGAAGGATTTCTTTGATGAGGATACACTCAATCAAAAAGTCGTCTATGGGGAAGAGGATGTCACGACATATGCCGATGAGGAACAGGGGTATCATGTCACGTGGCTCATTCCGGAATCGAATGAAAAAGAGATGGAACCGGTCCTGCTCACACTCGCGCCAGGGGGAGCATTCAAGACGTATGAACCATCAGGTGCCGAGACGTTCGTCTATGTGCTCGCAGGAAACGTCACGCTGACGCTCGGACGTCAGTCTTTTGTAGCAAAACAAGGAGAGACACTTTACTATAAGGCTTCAGAAATCCATCAACTACGCAATGAGTCAACACAAGAGACGAAGGTCCTCGTGACTGCGACTGACTCATACTTATAAAGGAGGAACTAGATTGGCAGATACTACGATCATTCAATTCAAGGACGTTACGAAACGATACGACGATCAGACCGTCCTCGACCAAGTCAGCTTCGAAATCGAACGCGGGAAGTTCTATACGTTACTCGGACCATCGGGTTGTGGGAAAACGACGATCTTACGACTAATTGCTGGCTTTTCGGAAGCAACAGAAGGGGACATCATCTTCAACGGAAAACGGATCAACGATGTACCGGCGAACAAACGTCAAGTCAATACGGTTTTCCAAGACTATGCACTCTTCCCGCACTTGAACGTTTTCGAAAACATCGCCTTCGGTCTTCGCATCAAGAAGGTAAAAGAAGCAGAAATCGCTAAACGTGTGACGGACGCGTTGAAGTTCGTCAACTTGTCCGGTTATGAGAAACGAGAAATCACCGAGATGTCAGGTGGACAGCGGCAACGTGTCGCGATTGCTCGGGCAATCGTCAATGAGCCGGAAGTCATCTTGCTCGATGAGCCACTGTCAGCGCTCGACTTGAAATTACGGACAGAGATGCAGTATGAGCTCCGCGACTTGCAACGTCGTCTTGGCATCACGTTCATCTTCGTCACGCACGACCAAGAAGAGGCACTGGCGATGTCAGATGAAATCTTCGTCCTCAATCACGGTGTCATTCAACAATCGGGCACACCAACGGATATCTATGATGAACCGATCAACCGCTTCGTCGCGGACTTCATCGGTGAGTCGAACATCATTCCAGGGCGCATGGTGGAAGACTACCGGGTCTGGTTCGCCGAAAAGGAATTCGAATGTGTCGACCGTGGTCTTGAACTAAACGAACCGGTCGAGATCGTCATCCGTCCGGAGGATCTCGAAATCACAAACGTGACCCAAGGGAAACTACAAGTCACCGTCGATTCGCAACTTTTCCGTGGCGTGCATTACGAGATCGCTTGTATGGATGAAGTCGGTAACGAATGGCTCGTCCACAGTACGAAAAAAGCGACGGTTGGTGAGCAGATCGGACTGACATTTGATCCGGAAGCGATTCACGTCATGCGACTGAACGAGACGGAAGAAGAATTCGATAAGCGTCTGGAATCCTACGACGGGGTGTTATGATGCAAAAATCACGTAACTGGTATCTCATCCCGTATCTATTCTGGATTGCCTTGTTCGTCATCGCACCGATCGTACTCGTCGTCTACTATTCATTCCTTGATTTGGACGGCAACTTCTCATTTGAGAACTACCGGAACTTCTTTACGTCGACCTATTTGACGATGACACTCAGCTCGTTCTGGTATGCCTTTTTGATTACGGTGTTTTCGCTCTTGATCGGTTATCCGACCGCTTACTTGTTGACGAAAACGAAGCATAAACAGCTATGGCTACTTTTGATCATCTTACCGACGTGGATCAACTTGTTGTTGAAAGCTTATGCCTTCATCGGGTTGTTCAGTACGTATGGTCTTGCGAACCAAACGCTTGAAGCGATTGGAATTGGACGACAACAGATTCTCTTTACCGATTTTAGTTTCGTCTTCGTATCGGTCTACATCTTCATTCCGTTCATGATCCTGCCGATCTTCAATGCGATTGAAAAACTGAGTCCGTCACTCGTCTTTGCTGCACGTGATCTTGGGGCGTCGAACTTCACGACGTTTCGGCGTGTCGTCTTCCCGCTGACGCTCGATGGTGTGAAGTCAGGCTGTCAGCTCGTCTTCATTCCGGCGTTATCGCTGTTCATGATTACGCGTCTGATTGCAGGGAACCGCGTCATCACGCTCGGTACAGCGATTGAACAGCAGTTCCTCGTGACACAGAACTGGGGCATGGGAGCGACGATCGCTGTCTTCCTCATCATCGCGATGGCGATCATCCTTGCCTTGACGAGTACGAAACGGAAGAAAGGAGCGACGACTTGATGAAACGTCTGAAACTAGCAAATCTTTATCTGATCGGAGTCTTCATCATTTTGTATGCTCCGATATTCTACTTGGCATTCTATTCGTTCAACAGTGCTGACAACATGACGAACTTCGATTCGTTCACGTGGGATTGGTACAAGGAAGTCTTCCAAGATTCACGTTTGTTGATCATCGTCTTGAATACACTCGTCATCGCCTTGTTATCAGCCGCAATCTCGACGATTCTTGGCGTATTCGGAGCGATTGGGATTCAAGCCGTCCGTAAGAAACGGGTCGAGACGTCGTTGTTGACGCTCAACAGCATCTTGATCGTCAGTCCGGATGTTATCATTGGGGCATCGTTCTTGATCTTCTTCACGCTACTTGGCATCCAACTCGGCTTTACGTCAGTCCTACTGTCCCACATCGCGTTTTCGGTACCGATCGTCGTCATTCTCGTCCTGCCGAAGTTGCAGGAGATGAGTCCAACGCTCGTTGATGCAGCGCGCGACTTAGGCGCAAGCCGTTGGGATGTCTTGACGAAAGTTATCTTGCCGTATATCACACCGGGGATCTTCGCTGGCTTCTTTACGGCATTGACGTACTCACTGGATGATTTTGCGGTGACGTTCTTCGTGACAGGAAACGGCTTTACGACGTTGTCCGTTGAGATCTACTCACTTGCCCGTCAAGGGATTTCGATGAAGATCAACGCCTTGTCGACCGTCATCTTCTTGTTTACGTTCTTACTCGTCATCGGCTACTACTTCTTGAACCAACGAGCTGCTACGAAGCTTTCGCGACCGGAGGTGAAATGACCGTTGAAAAAATTGATTCAATTATTTGCTGCGATTTTCCTGATCTCGGGTGTCATTTTATTCACCTTGAATCAGTTAAATGAGACACAAGGGTATTCAGGGAAAAATGTCCTGAACATCTACAACTGGGGCGATTACATCGACCCAGCACTGATCAAACAGTTTGAGAAGGAGAGCGGCATCAAAGTCGTCTATCAGACGTTCGATTCAAACGAAGCAATGCTGACGAAGATCGAACAGGGAGGAACGACGTACGATATCGCTGTTCCATCCGACTATGCGATTGCGAAGATGATCGATGAGAAGCTCGTCGTTCCGATCGATCATCAAAAAATCCCGAATCTCAAAAACATCGATTCGCGCTTTTTAGATTTATCGTTCGATCCGAACAACAAGTACTCGATTCCGTATTTCTGGGGAACGGTCGGTATCGTCTACAATAAAGACTTGATTGATGGGAAGAAACCGACGAGCTGGAAGGATCTCTGGGATCCGAAGCTAAAGAATCAGATTCTACTCGCTGACGGTGCCCGTGAAGTGATGGGGATGAGCTTGAATAGTCTCGGTTATTCGTTAAATGAAACGGATGAGTCGAAACTACAGGAAGCAAAAGCGAACTTGATGCGCCTGACACCAAACGTCAAGGCAATCGTCGGAGACGAGATTAAATTATTGCTCGCGAATGAAGAAGCGGGGCTCGGTGTCGTCTGGTCAGGTGATGCAAACGAGATCATGAGCGAGAATGAAAATCTTGACTACGTCATTCCAAAAGAAGGATCAAACGTCTGGTTCGATAATGTCGTCATTCCGAAGACCGCGAAAAACGTCGAGGGGGCACATGAGTTCATCAACTTCATGCTGCGTCCAGATATTTCAGCGAAAAATGCGGATTACGTCGGTTATTCGACACCAAACAAAGAAGGCTTAAAACTGCTCGACAAATCGGTTCGGACCGATGAGCGATTCTATCCTGATAAACAAGTCACCGATACACTTGAAGTTTATGAGAACCTCGGGAAGAAGATGCTCGCACATTACAATGAGTTGTTCCTAGAGTTTAAGATGCATAAGAAATGAGGAAGAACCTAGTGTCCCGCCGACACTAGGTTCTTTTTGTTTGCATGGATAAAAAATAAAAATAAACTTCCATAAAAAAACTATAAAAACTGAATAATTTTTTGAAATAGGGGAATCAGTTTATTATCAACGCTTTATATAGGCGCCGAGGAGGACATTAGCATGAAACAAGTCTTAGGAATCATCTTAACTGCCGCACTCACTGTCAGCATCGTGTCAGGCACTTCATATAATCAATCGGTCGAAGCAACAAAACAAACTGATGTAAAATGGCTTCAAGAAATTCAGACGCAAGCAAAACAAGCACATTCCCTCGATGGAAAAGTCGTTCTTGAAAAAACGACACTTGCGCAAGTACATAAAGCGTACAAAGGCGAAAAGAGCTCGAACTGGTGTCAAAGTGGAAATGGTCTTGCTTCAGCAGATCGTGCCCTTCACTACTGTTCAACGTATGGTGTGAAGGATGCAAAAGCGAAAGTCAGTGCCATCGTTTATGATCCGAAACAAGTCAAACGGACGGTTACAGTCAAGGAAGTCAAACAAGCCTATCCGACAGCAAAACTCGATAAAACGTTCAATGTCATGACCGTTTCCTCAAAACAGGTCAACATTTATCTAAATTTAAACTCTGACCGTACACAAGTCATGTCAATTCTAGTAAAATATAACTAATGAAAAGGATGACCGATTCGGCCATCCTTTTTATTTAATCGTTTTATAGAGTGGTACGAGATGCGAATAGGTATTTCGAATCACATCTAACAACTCCTCGCGTGTCAATTCGCTCACTTGTTGTGCTGAAATGTGACGACCGACGAGGAATTCTGCTTTTTTGACATCATGGAAGCGTTCTAACCCTGAATGGATGTCGGTCTCGTGTACGGGAACAGCATCTTTTTTCATATGATCATATGAAATGACGAAGTCTTCAGGGAGTGTGGTTAGTAAATCCGTATGCTTTAGTAATTGTGAGGCATATTGTTGTTTGTTCGGCAACTCATAGATATAGGCGAGCCAAATGAACAGATGGTCATCAAACAGTCCGACTTGGAAGTGAGGATGCTTTTTATAGCCGCGTTTATCTGGTGAAAAAGCCATCCATGTATCCTGTGGCGGATTTACTTTGCGTCTAGCATGTTGTGCGATATGGACGTGCATGTCCTCTTCGATCGCGACGGTCAAGTCGGGCGTGATTTCTTGTCCGATATCGCGAAAAATCGGTTGGATGCGCTCGCGAATGGCATGCATTCGTGAATCAAGACCATCAATGTGAAACGTGTCAAAAGCATATTGAGTAAACGTATTTGTCATGAAAGATCACCTCTTTAATGAGTGTATCAAATGAAACGATTCAAGTTCGACATTTTGCTCAAAAAATTGAATAATAGAATTAACAATTTATTACAATTTTAAAAAATAGATTAAACAGGAAGGGGAAGTTCGAGTGCGCCGTTTTCAACAATATCTCCTTCGAAGCTGGGTCGTATTTTTCTTAATCGTGATTGGCATCGATCTTTTTGCGAAGTCTAAGGATTATAGCCTCAGCGTCGACTTGTTCACGTTTTTATTGATTGCCGCATTATCCACTATTTTTGTCGTCGATCCGGTTCGCCGACGACATATGAGCTTCACGTTTCATTTTGGTTTTGTGTTGTTCACATTTTTAACGTATGGCATGCTTTCTGCTATTTGTGTAGGACAGGTCACCATGTTGATTTATCAATTACGTACGATTCATACACCAGTCGGAAGACGACGGATGCTACATAACTATCCGTTTAATGTGGCGCTAGAACTTTTCTTAATCGTACCAGCAGGTCTAGCTTATAATCTCTTAGGTGGGACGCATGGTGATGCCTTTCAATTAACTGACAACATCATCCCGTTGCTTGCGATGGTCGTTATTTTATGGATTGTCTTATTGCTGCAATACCAACTTTCACGATTTCTTTTGGGTGAAAATATTCCAAGTGATGTCATGTTTCAGCTGCTACGCTTCGAAGCAGTCGTCATCACGGCAGAACTACTCTATGGTATTTTCAGTACACTTGTCGTGCAAGGAAACGGGAATAGCGGGCTTGTAATGGCAGCGTTTGCACTTTTCATCATCAAGCGTTCTCTCGGTAGTTCGGTCCAAGCATCGGACCGAATTGAGTATTGGGAACAAATTGAACGTTTAAAAGAAGCGGCGTGGAAAGACGGTGACGCGCAATTTATCATCGAACGATACCTGCGACAACTCAATCAATTCGTCAAACCGGATATTGCATGGATTAAATTCGATTTCGAAGAGGGACAACAAAGTGTCTATTATTCCTTAAAGGATGGGCGTAAATTAAAGGCGGACCATGTAGAAGGGAAGGTCATAGAGGAAATCATTGAAAAAGAGGAAGTTTTACTCTATGGTATGCAACAGGAGTGGGATATTCGATTGTATGATTGTTTACCAGAGGAAATTCAATCCGTCTTATTCATACAGCCTGAAGCAACGGAGACGATCAATTGCTCACTCTTACTTGCCTCTGAAGCCAGTGGAGAGTTTACGAAAGACTTTGGGTACGAGTTGTATCGCGCGTTGCGTGTCCTGTCATGGGCTGTAGAGCGCGCACATGAACGAGAGCGATTGCTGATTGATAGCCGGACGGATGCGATGACGAAATTACCCAATTATCGTGCGTTACAAGAGTGGGGGGATCGTCGAATCAAACAACGCGATCTGTATCCTTTCTCCGCATTGATGATCGATCTCGATCACTTTAAGCAAATCAATGATACGTATGGTCATGAAATCGGCGATGTCGTCCTATTTGAAGTAGCTAAGTTGCTGATGCAAGCGACGCGAATCACGGATCTCGTGGCTCGGTATGGTGGGGAAGAATTCGTCATCTTGCTTCCGAATACGGATCTAGAGTCCGCCCGCATCGTGGCAGAACGAATTCGTGAGACGTTACATGCTAATCCGATAGTAGTCGAGGGTCATACTCTTGAGATTACAGCGAGCATAGGGATAGATACGCTGAAGGAACTGGGCGATCTAGCCAGTTTGATCCGAAACGCGGACCGTGCGATGTATGTCGGTGCGAAGTTCCAAGGACGCGATCGTGTCGCAGCGTATCATGAATGGAAAGAGAAAGTCATTTGAATCACACCAAAAAAAGATGGCGGAAACGTCATCTTTTTTTTGATGAAAAAAAGCCTTTCCGTCTCGAAGATCGGAAAGGACTGAAGAATGGATGAGTTCATTGAGCTTGTTGTTTGTTGAGACGGATCTCATTTTCAATCGCATGAATCGCAGCCGACCAAGAGCCGTATCGGTGTAATAGAGCTTTCGTCGAGGGTTTATTGTTCCGTTTCGCCCATTCTCGATAGGCTTCAAATGAAAGAGAAAATCCGACTTCTTCGATGGCTTGACGAAGCGATGCAGCGAGCTCTGCTTTAGAATAGGTCACGCTGGCTTCAAGACCTGCTGCCGTACAAGCATCATGCCATGATCCGAACATCTTAACGATGTGATAGTG